>CAYYSK010000008.1:0-12166 GCA_964474345.1 uncultured Flavobacteriaceae bacterium | reverse complement strand
TTTTGGAGCTAGAAATTATACATAAACATCAATAAATTATGGTGGTTTATTTTTCGTTGTAACTACAATCTACTATTCTACCTGATATAGAAAATGGAAGCATCATGATTAGAGTAGATAGTGGTATTTTTGAGATTAGGAATTATAGTTATATACGATGCAACGTAATTAGGTATTTTAATACTAACTTCTCTAAAAATAACACTGAAACTACTGATTACAAACTATCTAATCGATAATAAAAGCCGTTTTTAAGGTTAGTTTTATGCCATAATAGAGTCACATGGCAACTGTAAAAACACATTACCTCAAAGTAAAAAATCTTGCTGATTTAGAAGTAAAACTTCCACTACTTCTTCATCAAATCAAACAAGAGCAAGACAATGAGAGATTATTTAATGAATATGCAAAAGCATATGAAGCAGACCTAATAAAGAAACAACGAGAAAAGGCACCTAAAGTTGTATATCAAAATGGGAAATACTATGTTGTAGATAGAGATAAATACTACCTCTTTGAGCTATATCCATGGTATACTGTATCTGATCATAAACTATTTTTATTTAATGGGAAACTTATCTCTTCCATTAAAATACAAGCTATCATTGCAGAAAGAACACCTATAGATACTAGTAATGGTATTAACTCTCAACTTGAGAATACTAGGAATAAACTAGCAGGTACAAAAAACCTATACCATAAAATCAAAAATCTCAGATTACAGTTTGCTTCGCAAAAATCCATAGATTATTTAGATGCTTCAGGTGATTATGAAGGTGATAATAAATTTGCAGATGCTTTTAAGCGCTTAGAAGCTATTAGTGACAATTCAGTAAACACACTCACTAATCAGATAAATGAATTGCTCATAACGTATGATTTTGAAAGTATTGAAGAATATAACGCTGCAACTAGTGGATTTCTTAGGCTTATAAAATCAAAAGCACACAAGTTTGTAGATAAACACCTTTATACATATGAACAATTTCTCAAAGTAGAAGAAAAGAAGCTTGAAGATCCTTCATATCTCCAAAATGTATATGATAAACTCATGGGCTCTGGCGCAAAAAAAAACTACAAAAAAGCAAAAGATGCTAGAAAGCATAGTACATATTTTGATAAATACGAACAGAAAGCAAAATCAAAGCTACTATTAGAAGCTTATGATAGCAAAATAGCGGGAAAAGAAGCCATACAATGTCTGGATCTTCCTTTAACAAAAGCTCCAAATTTTGACTATGCAGGATTTGCAAAAGTAAACTCTCCAGAAGAAATAAAAATGTTCTTAAAAGAACATATCAAAGAACAACGTGATAATTTCAGAAAATCTCGTGATTATATACTTGAAGGAGATACCGTTTTTGAATTTCCAGAGATTATCTCGCAAGTACTTCAACTAGAAGGTATTTATGAAGGAACTGTTTTATACAGTATGGTCATGGATAAAATCTCAACAGAAGCATTTAATAAAGCACTTCACGGTCTTGCATTAGGAGTACTCGCTATTGCTATAGGGCTTCTAACCTACGGAGCTGGAACAGCAGCACTTATAGGCGCAGGCGCAGTTGCTGGCATTGGTATGTGTATTACTGTCGAAGAGGTAAAAGATTATAATGGTCAATCTGCTATGCATGCCATAGGGCTTACAGAAAAAGCTCCTTCTATTTTATGGGTAATCATATCAGCCATAGGATCTGCATTAGATCTTGCTGCATTAAAAAATATTTCAAAAGCACTTTTAACAGCGAGTAAAACCTTTGAGACGTCAAAAAAGACCATAGGCCTTGAAAAAGCATTATCCCAACTGGATACTGATCTTTCAAAATTAGTTGGTATTACTGAAGTGATGCGTAAAAACATTATCAAGCAAGCACGACTTGATGATAGTTATAAGAACCTATTAAAAGTAAATTCATTACAATCTATAGTTAGTCTCGAACAGTTAGCTATAAGAGGAGCGAGAATAGCGTATTATATCATAAGAAAAGGAATTGTAAATTTTGATCAATTCTTACTAGAATTAAAAGCTAGAAAGATTGTAGACAATATAACTAGTCTTTCTCCTGAAAAAATAAAAATACTAAAAGAGACTTTTAATAAGGTCAAAAATGAGCTAAAAATACATCCAGAAAAAGCAGAAAAAGATCTTGTAGAGGCATTATTCGGGATAAAAAGATTAAGAAGGCAAGTTACTATTGTTAATCCTTCTGATCTTGGAAAAGCTAATAAAGTGATGTTAAAAAATGAAAATGATGAGATTATAGGTTATATCACAAGAAACGCTAAATATGGCGGCCCTAAAGGAGGGATCACATATCAATTCACATCTACTGAAAAAATCGGAGAGCTTAGTGAAGGAGCTAAATATGATTTAGAATGTACTGCAAAATTACTAGATAGTGAATCTGCAAAAATTTATGATCTAACGGTAAGACCAAATGAAGAAATCTTATATTTAGATTTTAATATACCTTCAAAGATTAATAATGAATATGCAGGATTGGGTAAAATCATTTTTGACGATGCGCATACTGTCATGGAAAATAGTAAACGAGTGCCTAATGTTGATGGAATGTTTGGAGTTTGGGTAAAAAACGAGGCATATTATGTACATTATGGAGGTGAATCCTTAAATCTTAAAAAATTCTGGAAAGCATATAACGGAGGAAAAAGTACCACAGAAGCAGCTTTTAAAACAATAACGGGACAATGGGCTAAAGCAAATGGATACACTAAAGCTGAAATACAAGGTGAAATACTACAAGATGAAGTAATTATTAAATTTTTAAAAGAATAATATGGCAAATCATATATATGAAACAGGAGAATGGTTGTTTTTAAGTGGCATGACATTAAAAGATAAATCTTCACATACAATTCACAATGATACATATCTTAAAAATTTCTGGGGAAGTAATAAAAATATGGATTTAAAACATCCTATTGTCTTAGAATTCTTAAATGAAATTATCCCTCATAAAACAAATGAGACAAATTTTATGGATAAAGAATTGTCACAAGAAGAGATACAAGGAATTAAAGATGTTTTTGAACGGGAAGTAAAACGTGTGTTACAAATTAGAAAACCTGCTACATCTGGGTATACAATTACAGTATTTGGTAAAGAAGTATTAATAGATACTAGAAATCAAGCAGTAACCGATGGTCGTTTAAGAGTATATAACAAAATTTATATGATAGCAAAAGGATGTTTAGAACAGCAAAAACCTATGTATATTAGTATGGATTAATATATCTATTTCTATACAAAGTCTATTCGTTTGTAGAAGATAAAATATTTGATATGATGGAAAGTCAATATCAAGATCCTGATGCCAGCACTTTAAAAGCCATCAATGATTTGTATATAGAAATGTATACGCTTAAAAATCCATGTATTATTGGTATTATTTCTTTAAAAGATAAGCTTGAGAGTATTACTAGATATAAATATCCTTCAAGATTTAATGTTCCTTTTGGAGCCCCCAAGAGCATGCTAAATAATTTAGACCTCATAAAAGGCTTTATAATATGTAATTTGAAGATAGTAAGGTAAATTATATATGATATAAATAAATTAACTATGAATCTATTTTTAAATGTGTAAAAGTATAAGAATCAGGTGATGATTTATTTTTAAATAAAAGTATCTATCATTAACTTAATTATATAATTGATTTATCTAATAATAATAGTATCTTTTACTCTCATTAAAATTGAATTCTTTGCTCTTTTAATGATATCGAAAATTACTAATACAAAAATGAAGAGTAAGATTCTCACTTCTGTGAGAATTAAGAATGTACGCGATTATAGACATAGAGACTACAGGTGGTAAATACAATGAAGAAGGTATTACCGAAATTGCTATTTATCGCTTTGATGGTCATCAAGTCGTCGATCAATTTATAAGCCTTGTTAATCCTGAGCGTCCAATACAGGCTTTTGTTGTAAACCTTACAGGAATTAATAATGAGATGCTTCGCAATGCTCCTAAGTTTTATGAAGTTGCAAAGCGCATCGTAGAGATTACAGAAGAGTGTATCATTGTTGCTCATAATGCACAATTTGATTATCGTATCTTAAGTCTAGAATTTGAAAGATTAGGATATCCTTTTGATAGAATGACATTATGCACTGTAGCACTTTCTCAAGAATTATTACCTGGACATACAAGCTATAGTTTAGGGAAACTTGCAAAAGCTTTAGGCATTCCTGTGACAGATAGGCATAGAGCGAGTGGAGATGCTATGGCAACCGTAAAGCTCTTCAAAATGTTACTTACAAAAGATACCGAGAAAAAGATTATACAAGCATCTGTTAGAGCTTTTCCTAAAAAAAACATGGACAAAAAGCTTAAAGATATTATAACTGAAGTTCCATCAGTTTGTGGTGTTTATTATATGCATAATGTAAATGGAACTATTATCTATATAGGCAAAAGCAAGAATATTAAAAAACGCTTGACTCAACACTTTACTAGTGATAATAGAAAAAGTAAAAAAATACAAGATGATATTGTTGCTGTTACCTATGAAGAAACTGGTAGTGAACTTATCGCTTTACTCAAAGAAAATGACGAAATAAAACGTAATAAACCTTTTTTTAATAGGGCTTTGCGAAGAACCAAATACAAAGTACAATTAACGCAATTTCTAGATAAGGAAGGGTATATCAATTTTAAAACTGAAAAAGCAGACGGACGAAAAAAAGGAATTACAACCTATAGTTCTATGGCCTCTGCAAAATCACATTTAGAAAAAATCACTGACTCTTATACTTTATGCCAGAATAAAACAGGGCTTACTAAATCTAAAGGAAATTGTTTTGGATATACTATAAAAAAATGCGAAGGTGCTTGTATTAAGAAAGAAGAACCTAATCTATATAACAAAAGAGCTCAAAACTTTATAAATACATATAGCTATGAAAACAAGAGCATGCTTATTATAGACAAAGGTCGAGATGTAGATGAACGCTCTGTAGTACTCATAGAAGATGGAATCTTTCAAGGAATCGGTTTTTATAATCTTAATTTCCAACTTAATAATATTGATATTTTAAAATCTATTATTACTAAAATGGATAGTAATAGAGATGCCCAACATATTATACAAAGTTACTTACGTAGTAAAAAAGTATATAAAATCATTCCATTATCAGATATTCCCAGTTCCTAACTATTTAGTACTTTTATACACTCTAACACCAAAGATTGGAAACCCAACATAAAAAAAACTGGAAAGATAAAATGCACGAAGTCATCTATGAGGCCGACACTCCTCGAGGACGACTCTTTGATGTCATACTATTAATCTTAATTCTTGCTAGTATTATACTTGTAATGCTAGAAAGTGTGAGTAGTCTTGATTCAAAATATCATGACATATTTTATGCAGGAGAATGGATCATTACGATCTTTTTTACATTAGAATATTTTGCTCGTATTATTACGGTTAATAAACCTTCTAAATACATATTTAGTTTTTACGGTATTATTGATTTTCTATCGACAATACCATTATACCTCTCCTTCTTTATTGTAGGATCTAATGCATTACTTACAGTTAGAGCTCTTCGTTTACTGCGTGTATTTAGAATCTTAAAAGTCACTCGTTATATAGGAGAATCTAACAAACTTACAAAAGCACTTATAGATAGTAGAACTAAGATTAATGTTTTTCTTTTTACAGTGCTTATTGTTTGTATTATTTCAGGAACAGTCATGTACTTAGTTGAAGGTGAAGAAAGCGGGTTTAGAAATATTCCGGTAAGTATATATTGGTGTATTGTTACATTAACTACTGTAGGGTATGGAGATATTGCTCCTATTACTCCTTTAGGTCAATTTCTAGCATCTATTATTATGATTATGGGGTATGGCATCATTGCAGTCCCAACTGGAATAGTAAGTGCTGAGTATACAAAAAGTGCATTACAAAACCCTACACAGGATGATCATATAAATACCAATACGCAATCCTGTGCAAATTGCAATCATGACAATCATCAGGATGATGCAAAGTTTTGTAATCACTGCGGTTATTCTTTACATCATGAGTAAATATCTTATTGCTATTGTAGGACCTACGGCTATAGGGAAGACAGCTTTATCCATAAAAATTGCACATCATTTTCAAACAGAAATTATCTCTGCAGACTCAAGACAATTCTATAAAGAAATGGCTATAGGAACTGCTGTACCAGACACTGATGAACTTGCTGCAGCAAAGCATCATTGTATACAACATATTTCCATAGAAGATGTCTATAGTGTTGGTCATTTTGAAAGAGAAGCAATGCACTTAATAGATACATTACATAAAAACAATTCATATGTAACCATGGTAGGAGGCTCTGGTATGTATGTAGATGCTGTTATTAAGGGTTTAGATTATTTTCCAGATGTTTTACCTGGTATTAGAGAACAACTCTCTATCTTATATAAAGAACAAGGCATAGAAGCTTTACAAGCATTACTTAAAGAAAAAGACCCTATATACTATAATCGTGTAGACATACATAATCATCAACGTGTATCTAGAGCGCTAGAAGTTACATTATCTGCTAATGTTCCTTTTTCTTCATTTCTGGATAAGCCAAAACCTATTCGTCCTTTCCAAACAATTAAGATTGGACTCTCTGCAGATAGAGAAGTTATATATGATCGCATCAATAGACGCGTAGATATTATGGTTGCCAATGGTTTGATTGAAGAGGTTCAAAGTTTGCTTTCGCGAAAGCATTTAAATGCTTTACAAACAGTAGGGTATCGTGAACTTTTCGAGCATTTTGAGGGAAAAATATCTCTAGAGCAAGCTATCGAAAATATCAAAACGAATACAAGACGTTTTTCAAAAAGGCAAGGTACTTGGTATCGTAAAGATGAGACTATAACTTGGTTTGACTATCAAACTCCTTTTGAAGAAATTGCAAGTTTTATAGTAAAAAAAACGTCTTGCTAATGCAAGACGTTTTTCACTTTCTTCACTAATATCTAAGGTTTTTAAAGTGCTTTTACAACAAGTCTAAATCCTTCTCCGTGGATATTTAGTATTTCTACAGTATCATCTTTCTTAAGATACTTACGAAGTTTTGCGATATATACATCCATACTACGAGATGTAAAATAGTTATCGTCTCTCCATATTTTTGTAAGCGCTAGTTCACGAGGCATCAAATCATTCTCATGTAATGCTAGCATACGTAATAATTCATTCTCTTTTGGAGATAGTTTGATAGGCTCCTCTTCTCTATACGTTAAAAAACGTAATTTAGAATTTAGATGGAAATTACCAATAATAAACTCAAATTGTTTACTATCTGCAACAGAGTCTACACTCTTACGTTGTATAATTGCTTTGATCTTCATTAATAGCACTTCGCTATCAAAAGGTTTATTAAGATAATCATCTGCACCTACTTTATACCCTTTCAGTACATCTTCTTTAAGTGCTTTTGCAGTTAAGAAGATAATAGGCACATCTGCATTTTTCTCACGTATCTCTTTTGCTAATGTAAAACCATCTTTATATGGCATCATTACGTCTAGTATACAAAGATCAAAATCGTCTTTTTTAAATTTTTCAAACCCCTCCATACCATTCTTGGCATGAGTGACGTCATAATCGTTCATAGATAAATAATCCTTTAGGACAGTTCCAAAATTTGGATCATCTTCTACGAGTAAAATCTTTTTGTTTTCAGTTTCCATAATTATGATATTAGTGGTAATTTAATGATGAATGTGCTTCCTTTTCCTTTTTCACTTTCCACAAAGATTTCTCCTTGATGGTCTTCTACAATTTGTCTGGCATATGCTAAGCCTAAACCATGTCCTTTAACGTTGTGAATATTTCCTGAATGCTCTCTATAAAATTTTTCAAATACTTTACGCTGTGCTGCTTTTGACATCCCATCTCCTCGATCTTTAATTTTAACATAGATATAATTCTTTACATTTTCAGTAGAGACATCTATCTTAGGTGCATCTGAAGAATACTTTACAGCATTCTCTAACATATTAACGATCACATTTGTAAAATGTGATTCATTTGCCAAAACAGATGACTTTGGAGCATCAAGATGCATCTCTATATATCCATTGCGATCTTCTACAATAAGAGAGACATGTTGCACTGCATCTTCTATGATATCGTGTAACTTATAACGTTCTTTACGTATATCTAATTCATTTTTTTCGAGTTTAGAGATACGTAATACATTTTCTACCTGAGCATGCATACGTTTATTTTCTTCTCGTATCATCTTATGATAATAAGCTACTTTTTCCTTGTTATCTGATATCTTAGGATTTTTAACTGCATCTAACGCAAGATTAATTGTTGCTATAGGCGTCTTAAACTCATGCGTCATATTATTAATAAAGTCTGTCTTAATCTGAGATATCTGACGTTGTTTATTTAATTGATGCAAAGCACTTGAATATGCTATGACTATAATCAATGTAAATATGATAGACAATGCTACCATTCCAAGAATAGAAGATATCACAATATTCTTCCCTCCTGGAAATTCTACATATAAATAATAATCACTTTTTCCATTTTTATCTACAAAAATAGGAGTTTGATAAAATTGAGAAGATCCTGCAAATTCAAAATTTTCTGAACGAACTTTTGTTAAAAGATCATTATCAAAAATGCCAAATTCAAAATCTGTTTCAAGGTCTTTTTCTACTAATTCTAGTGTCATAATACGTTCTATCTCCTTTACAGATACTCGCTTATGAATAGGTTTTTTTTCTAAAACGTCATTTATTAAATTCTCGTAAGCTAGACTTTTAAAATCTGTTATTTTTGATACTTCCTGTATTTTATCTTGACTAGTAACTACATTACCATCTAAGGAGTTTCTACTAAATACTTGTCTAGAACTTAAATTATAAAAACGCTTAAGTTTTATACTATCATCTATACCCACATCTAAAGCTGGGGCAGATAATTTAAAGTCTTGTTGTAAAATCCCGCTACGATATAAAAAAACTTCATTGGTAATAGGATCTTCATTTATTAAGAAATGTTCATCAAAGGTCAGATCATCAGGGATTCCTATACTATCTATATATCTTTCTACAGAATAATAATAGTCTTCAAACTCCCTGTCTTGTATTCTTTCAGCTACATTGACAACTGCTCTTTTTGCATTAAACGAAAATTGATCTCGTTTTGCTTTTACACTATCTAATATCCAGTATCCTTGAACGAATATGATTCCTATCAACGATAAGCTCATGAATATTATTAAAAGGTAAAGCAGTTTCTTATTCACTGCTCAAAAGTAATATTTTAACATTTAGTCGGCTTTCGATTTAACCAAATGTTAACAGCTTTTACCAATTGTGAGTTATTCTAAGCAGCAAGTGATTATGAATACGTAAGACTTTTCTTCTAGTTTGTTCGAGAATTATATTTTCTATAGCAATATCCGATAATGATGTTTTTTTTGCATCATCCCATTGCGAAGCTATTCTATCCATAATCTCTTCTTCAGAGCTATGATCTCGTTTTTTTAATCTGGCTATTCTATCTTGTAAAGGAGCTGTAACAAGAATCATAAAGTCACATTGTTTATAGCCTCCATTTTCAAAAAGAATAGCGGCTTCTTTTATTACATACGGGCTATTTTGTTGTTTATACCAATTTGCAAAATTTGTAGCAACTCTAGGGTGTACAATAGCATTTAACTGTTGGAGTAATTGGTCATTTTTAAATACTTTGTCAGCAATGTATTTTCTATTAAGACCGTCAGAAGTGTATGATTCAGATCCTAATAATTCAATAATCTCTCTACGTATTTCAGGAGAAACTGTCATAAGACGTTTTGCTTCTGTATCTGAAATATAAATGGGAATATCTAATTCTTCAAAATAGCGTGCGACTGTTGTTTTGCCACTACCTATACCACCAGTAAGTCCTACAATCATAGTATAAATTCAATAAATTTTAAGAGGGGGTTTGTTCTTAAATTTTGATTAATTTACAACTATATATTTAATTTGCTTGGTACCTAGGCGCACACTTTTTACTGTAGGTGGAGATTTTTTAAGATCTACTACTATAAAATCATCTTGTGAAGTACGCTTACTAAAGTCGCAAACAACTTCAAAATCACTGGCTTTAATAGATTCATATGTCTCTAGAGGTACTGTAAAAAAAACATCCACTGTCTTAGGAAAAATTTTTACTTCACTTGCATTTTTATGTATGACTTTTACAGGAATAGTAAAAGAACCTTCTGTAAATTTTGTAACTTCTTGTTTATAATTAAAAGCATATGAAGATAATTTGACCTCTTCTGGTAATTTTGCCGAATCCACATTAAGTGCTATAGTTATATCTTCTGAAACATCTGTAAGATTTTGTACGTTTGTTTGTATAGATGTTATAGTATCTATATAAGCCTTAGGTCCTACAACACGAACTGATTCAGGTATAAGTAGAGAAGCTGTTTTAGGTCCATATCCCATTTTATAGGTTATACGCACATCAGGAGTAACAGGGATCTCTTTACTTGATAATCCATCAACCTTAATGACTATTTGCTGAGGTCGCATTGCTGTTATTTTAGAAACTCCTGTAAGCGCATCTGCTATCTCTGAAGGATGTCCTTCTGGAATATATCTATATGTATCTATAGATGTTTTTTCTAATTGTGTAAAATCAATAGCAAGTTTAAAGTCAGAAAATTGATTAGAGAGTAATGTAAATCCATTTAGGTTTGTTGTCACTTCTATAGTTTTAGGTACTATAGTACTTACTACATTATCTATAGGAGTATTTATAACTTCTACAGGTACTGTATATACTTTTGTATATTCTTTGGAAAGTTTACTAAGAACAGCAAAGATGGAGGTAAGTAATAAGAAAAATAAAAATTCTCTTACGTTAGATTGCTTAAATGAAATTCTTTTAAAAACTGACATACCTCTAAATTACTTAAAAAATAAATGAGGAAACCGTTTTTTGGGTTCCTTACCTTGCCATTGTACTGCCATTGTAGATTTCAAAAAACCTATTCCATAGCCATAAAATTGTACCATTACTGCTGCTATAGCCATTCCTCCTATCACCATACTTTTATTTACAATAGTAGCGTGTATTCCTATAAGAACGAGATATCCTAATAAAATGTATACTGGTAATAGCCATCCTAACAAAGCAGTAAAGATACTACCTATTACACCTAATAAAAATACAGTAGGAAACCAATATGTGATCTTTGCAGATGTTGGATGCCAGCTATTCAATATTGGGCGTACCATTCCAAATTTATTGACTTGCGTATAAAACTTAGACCAAGAAATACGGCGTTTATGATACACATATGCATCTGTTAATAATCGAGTTTTATAGCCTAAATCCCATAGACGTAAAACCAAATCAGGATCTTCTCCAGGGTGAATATTTCCAAAACCATGGCTAGCTTCAAATGCTTTTTTGGACAATCCCATATTAAAACTACGAGGCTGAAATGTATTTACTTGCTTCTTTCCTCCACGTATACCTCCTGTTGTAAAAAAAGAGGTCATACTATAGTTTATGGCTTTTTGTAAGGTAGAAAAAGATGGGTGTGCCGCATCTGGACCTCCAAAACAATCTACATAATCTGTTTGCAATGCTTCATTCATCACTCGTACATAATGTGGTGGAAGAATACAATCTGAATCTAGTATGATAAAATATGTGCCTGCTGCACGAGACATTCCATAATTTCTAGAATCTCCTGGACCTGAATTAGGTTTTGATAAATATGTAATTTGTAATTTATCTGTATAATTTGCAATAACAGTATTACTAGGAATAGAAGAACCGTCTTCTATAATCACAATCTCATATGGTATGTTCGTATCTTGACTTGCAAAACTATCAAGTAGTTCTTTAATCTCATCAGGACGATTGTATACGGGTATGATAAAGGAATACGATAATTGCATATAATACAAAGATAGGGTTTCGGAGTATGTACGCTTTCGCGAAAGCGTAAAAAAAATATCACAATTGTAACGTCAAGATTTTAGAGTTGTTTACATTTTGAAAATAACATAGTCTCAACAAGTTTTTACTGACAGTATATTATTTGGTGAAATTAAACCCGAATTATGCATTAGAAAATCTATTACATCACAAAATCACTGCAAGCACTA
>CAYYSK010000007.1:0-34521 GCA_964474345.1 uncultured Flavobacteriaceae bacterium | reverse complement strand
ACAAACACACCAGATACGCCGCTTGAAAGATTAATACAAATTAATTACTCTAACGATTAATATACCTAGATAAATGAAAGCCTATGAATTTTTTTCAAAGGCTTTCTATTTTCATGAAGGGTTTTTAAAAACACAATATACGGGAAAGTGATCACTATATCCTCCTAAGTATTTTCTTCCAGCATAAGTTCTAAAAGGATTTCCTTTAAATCTACCTTTAAACTCTGTTAAATAATGCTCATTATAAATGTTAGACATTTCATATGTAAGAGGGTTATCATGTAGACGCATAAAATTTGTAGAAAGAATGATTTGATCAAATAGATACCATTCAAAATCGTGATTAAGACTTCCTTCATATCGTGTATTTAAAAAGACCATAGGATTATACAAATCTTTCTGTACTAGATGATTTTTAATGCTAGTGTTATGAGGGCCATCATTAAAATCTCCCATAATAATAATACGAGCATCTGGGTTTTGAGCTTGTACCTTTTCTACAATAGATCGATTTTTTTGAGCAGCTGTAATTCGTTTTGGTTCTGATTCTTCAACACCACTTCTACGTGAAGGCCAATGATTTACTAATATGTGTGTTTTTACCCCTTGTAAATTTCCTGTAACATGTAATATATCACGTGTGTAATCACGTTCTCCAAGTTCTGATTCTAAATACACAGAAACGGTTTCACTATCGAGTACTTCAAAATAATCCTTACGGTATAATAATCCTACATCGATACCTCTCTCATCAGGAGAATCATAATGAACAATGTCATAATTGAGATCCTTAAGGTGTTTAGTAGCTATAAGATTAGATAGGACTTCTTTATTTTCGACTTCGGCTACTCCTAATAAAATAGGCGCTTCCTCAGTTTCTTTAATGCCTATTTGAGAAATAACACGACTTAATTTTCGTAATTTATTAGAATACCGTTTTCCGTTCCAATTTTTATATCCTTCTGAAGTATAATCATCATCAAATGTATTGGGATCATCTTCTGTGTCAAAAAGGTTTTCTAAATTATAAAAAGCAACGCTTATTTTTTTTGGGGTTGAGTGCGCTTTCGCGAAAGCGGAATTATCGTTCATAGATCATATATTGAGAGATACGAATTTAGTAAAAATGATAGCAACGCATTTCCTACCTTTGTGCTTATGCTTGAAACAGAGAAAATAGAATATGAAAAATGTGTTCTCATAGGATTGACGACACGTCATCAAAATGTGGATAAAATGAACGAGTATCTGGATGAACTTGAATTTCTTGCTTATACAGCTGGAGGTGAAGTTGCTAAAAGATTTACTCAAAAACTTGATATGCCTAACCCTAAAACGTTTTTAGGATCAGGAAAGATGGAAGATGTGAAGGCATATGTAGATCAATATGATATAGGAACGGTTATTTTTGATGACGAACTTTCCCCTGGGCAACAGCGTAATATCGAGCGTTTATTAGAATGTAAAATAGTGGATCGCACTTATTTAATATTGGATATTTTTGCACAAAGAGCGCAAACAAGTTATGCGCGTACACAAGTAGAGCTTGCACAATATCAATATTTATTACCTAGACTTACGGGATTATGGACACACCTTGAACGTCAACGTGGAGGTATAGGAATGAGAGGACCTGGAGAGACCGAAATTGAAACAGATAGACGTATTGTCAGAGATCGTATTACACTACTTAAAGGTAAGATGAAAACTATCGATAAACAGATGTCTGTACAACGTGGTAATCGTGGATCTTTAATAAGAGTTGCTCTAGTAGGATATACTAATGTAGGAAAGTCTACGCTTATGAATACTTTGAGTAAAAGCGAAGTGTTTGCAGAAAATAAACTCTTTGCTACACTAGACACCACAGTGCGAAAAGTAGTAATAGGAAATTTACCTTTTTTATTATCAGATACAGTAGGTTTTATACGTAAACTCCCTACACAACTAGTTGATTCATTTAAGAGTACGCTAGACGAGGTGCGAGAAGCAGATTTGTTACTTCATGTGGTTGATATTGCTCATCCACAATTTGAAGATCATATCGCATCAGTAAATAAAATTCTTGATGAGATCAAAAGTGCTGATAAACCAGTGCTTATGGTTTTTAATAAAATAGATGCATATACACCTGAAACGTATGATGAGGATGATCTTATGGTAGAGCGTAAAGGGATACATTATTCTATAGAAGAATGGAAACAGACCTGGATGGCTCGTACAAATGGAGATTCTATTTTTATATCAGCATTAAATAAAGACAATTTTGAAACCTTTAGGCAGAAGGTATATGAGCGCGTAAGAGAGATTCATATTACTCGATTCCCGTATAATAATTTTTTATATCCAGAATATGAAGAAGGATTCTAGAATAGAAAATTATAACTAAATGAAAATGCAAATCATAAGGTTTGCATTTTTTATATGTAACAATTTTAAAAAATCTTTACTTATTATTGCGTAACCAACCATCATAATATATGCATTCTAAACACGAAGATTCTAAATTTAAAAAATGGCTTGATATACTGCAGCAAGAAAGTTGGCAATTAGAGCTTATTATTTCTGGAGTTGCCATTTTTGGCTTGTTTCAAACCTTTGAGCCTATCATTAATTTGACAAGTTCTGTTGCTGCAAAGTCAATGGATGATACATCTCTTAGTGCTATTTCTAGTGTTGGATTTGCAGCTATCATAATATGCCTTTTATCTCTTACAATATGTTTGATTATTCACGTAATTCTGAGAGGGCTTTGGATTGGAGCTGTTGGATTGCGTTATTTTTCTGGAGATATAGATTATGATGTACTTAATTATACAGATACCTTTAAAAATTATTTGAAAAAGCGTATAGGGTCTTTTGATAAATATATTGCAAAGTTGGAAGATTATTGCAGTTTGATTTTTGCTTTGTCTTTTTTATTAGTGTTTTTCTTTCTTTCGTTTTTTATTACGATTGCTGCTGCCGCTGCCGTAGTCGCTATTATTGATAATCTTTTTAGCGATAGTATCGGAAGAATAGTAGGCCCAATTGTGGGAATATTTATGATGATAGCTATCATTATGACTGCCTTTGATTTTTTTACACAAGGGTTTTTGAAAAAGAAAAAATGGATAACATTTGTATATTTTCCAATATATAGATTGATGAGCAGAGTTACATTTTCATTTCTTTATAGGCCATTATTATATAATTTACTAGATAATAAACTAGGAAAACGAATACTTGCAGTGTTAGTACCTGTTTTTATTGGAGCCCTTTTGTTGTTTTCAATAAATATCAAAGAGTCTAATTTTCATATTGATCATTGGGCCAATAAGTCTGAGTATGCTAGAGTACTAAACTATGATGATGAAATTGTAGATAATGATAGGCTTTTTGTAAAAGAAGCTACAATCCCTTCTAAAATAATAAAGTCGTCGTCACTTCCTGTTTTTATAAAACATAGAATAGCAATAGAAGATGTTATCTATAAAATCGATAGTACATTAGTTCCTGAAAAAGATGGGCGTGGTTTTGAATTGGGAAGTATAAATTTTCAGTTTAATGTTGAAAACGATAGTATCAGATATCCTAAGCTTAAAGAGTATATAAAATTGCTAGAAGATGTAATTACTATTCGATTAGATAGTGTAACAATACCTGTAAACTATATTATGTCACATAATCATAAGAATCAAAGAGGCTATGAGACAGTATTGGATTTACAAGATATTTCTCGAGGACCTCACATACTATATATAACTAGAAAAGGAGTGCGAAATAATTCTATACAAACTAGAAATGTAGCTACAATTCCTTTTTGGTATTATCCAGATTAAAGAAGAATTAGTTTAAATTCAGAATACTAAAAAAGCGACTCAAGAGTCGCTTTTTTATTTATAATAAATATTTACTTTCTTAGAAAGCGTAGCTTAGTCCAAGAGTCCAGTAACTTTGTATTTCTGTATCAATACTATCAAATGTAGCATCAGCTTGTTCAAGAGTATTTAAAGTATAGAATAATGTTTCTTGAGGACTGTTTCTAAGACCAAATTCAAATCCTACACCGATTTTTTTCCAAAGTGTGTATCCAAAAGAATTTGTCCATGTCCAGTTAGATAAGTCACTTGTCTCATAACTTTGAAAAGCTGATAAATTCGTTTTAAAGTTAATTGCGCCTATTTTTCTGGTATAATCTACAAGTATTTTGGCTCCAAGAGAAGAGTCAAATGTTGAATCTGCATCAGCAAAAACAAAATTATAGTTTAATGGGTGTACAACCACAACTAAATCTTTAATAGGAAGCCAAGTAATACCAACTCCTAAATCTAGATATCCAGGATCATTAAAATTATTTAATATCGTAGTTCTATACTCACCAAGGGCAGAGTATGCTAATTTTTCTGTGATATTTCGCCCATAAAGAGAACTAATGTTAAATACATCAGTACTTTGTTCAAAATCATCACTATCAGTATCTACAGCTTCGTCATCAAACTTTACCCATCCTAGATTAGCATTTAATGCATTACGCCAGAAATCTTTTTCTCGTTTTAGATTGGCATAAGCATTTACGTTTATTCCAAAATTACCAGAAGATACGTTAGGACTACTTTGATTAAACCATTGGTCAAATTCTGAAATATTTCCACCTATGGTACCAAAGACTCCTTTCTTCCACCCAGGTAAAGCATCTATTTGAGCTTGAAGGGCATCTACTTCTCCTTGAAGTTTTGCAATTTCTGCTTTTTTAGGTGCTTGTTGCCCTTTTAATTCTTCTTCAGTTTGAGCATATAGGTTGATAGTCAGTAGTATAGCAGCTGCTAGTGCAACAATTTTTTTCATAATATAATTGGTTTATAATTTGTATTACAAAGATAGGGTTTCTAACAAAAAGCTTATAAGCTTGCTACTAATTAATCTATATTTTGTGTAGCATGACGATTAAATAAAGCATTTAATCGATTTGAATTTTAAATAATAATACTTGTGAAATTTAAGATTCCTAAATATTAATAAGAGAATTACTTCTGTTTTTTATATAGAGGCACAGAAGAGCACGCCTCTCCAAATAATAAGCTTTTGGCAACGGGTTGTAACTTCTCTATAAGTAATAAATATGCATTTTCTGGAACAGGCTTATTTGTACATCCTTTTACAATGACAGGATGATCTTTATAGGGAGAACTATCTAGATTCATAATTGCTTCAGTATACAATATAGTTTCTAGTGTATCTAACGTTCCAGTAATTGTTTTTATAGCAATTTCTTGTAATTGTGTTGCAACAAGCATGTATGCCCAAGCAGGAATAATAGCATCAGTACTGCAGCTTAATGCAACAAAAGCATCTTGATATTGTGTCCAATCATGGGTAGATACACTTTCGCGAAAGCGTTTTTCTCTTAATATAAATCCTTCTTCTAACCATTGAGAAATATCAATGATCTTACGTTCTCCAGAAGCATACAAATCTTCTAGATCAAAAGTGATCAGTTTACTATTTGCAACTCTGTTTACAATTTCCTTCATAGGTTTTATAGCGTTTTGAGATGCTTATGACATCCCTAATTTAGCTTTTTCACTCTTTATTAAGATTATCAGTACGAAAGTTTTTAAAAACGACGGCCAACTACTTTGGAGTATTTTTATAACATACCTAACTCCAACTTAGCCTCTTCACTCATTTTAAAATTATCAGTACAGAAAGTTTTTATTTTTTAGTTTAAAAACTACAAAAAAAATAAAAATAACTACCAAAACACTTTTACTTAATAATGTGTTACGTTAGTTTTATTATAGCATACCTAACTCTAACTTAGCTTCTTCACTCATAAGTTCTTGAGACCAAGGTGGGTCAAACGTGATTTCTACTTCGCAATCATTGACATCTTTGAGAGACTTTACTTTTTCTTCTACTTCTAGAGGTAGTGTCTCAGCTACAGGGCAATTAGGTGTTGTTAATGTCATTAAAATTTTAGTATCATAATCTTCATTAACAAATACATCATAGATAAGTCCTAATTCATAAATATCTACAGGAATTTCTGGATCGAATATAGTTTTAAGAACACGAACAATCTTTTCGCCTAATTCTTCTGTGTTTATAGTTGTATCGCTCATTGGGTATTTCTTATATATCTGCTAAGGCAGAAATTTTAATTTAATTGTGTTTGATATGCTATAGCATATAATTTTAATTGTTTGATCATGCTTACAAGGCCATTAGCCCGTGTAGGTGACAAATGTTCTTTAAGACCAATTTCATCTATAAACGCAGTATCTGCATCTATAATATCTTGAGGGGCTTGTCCAGAGAATGTTCTTATGAGAATCGCAATAATTCCTTTTGTAATAATGGCATCACTATCTGCAGTAAATTGAATAGCACCATCCTTCATATCTGCATGAACCCAAACTTTACTTTGACATCCTTTAATAATATAATCGTTTGTTTTGTATTGTTCATCTATAAGAGGTAACGATTTGCCTAAGTCAATCATATATTCATAACGTTGCATCCAGTCATCAAACATAGCAAACTCGTCAATAATCTCTTCTTGTATTTTTTGTATTGTTGTCATAATTAAAATATAAAGCGGGTTGCTTTTAAAATTTTTTTACCATCATCATATAGAATAAGTGTATCATCCTTAATACTATATTCTTTTGTGTTACTAAAGATATTTAAAAACTGCTTCTCTTTTTCCATTGCCTCATCATCACAAAGTATTTTGGTACTTATTACATGAGAAAATGTAATCTTGTTTTGGTTTTGTGTAAAAGCTACACCATAGGTATTACATCCTGCTAAGCCAGCAACTTCTGCTGTACGATCGTTGATTTTTAAATTAATATCAGTTCCTTCTATAAGTCGATTATATAATGAATTCACAACAAAGGTGCCTGCAAATATGGATTGCTCATCATTTTGAGAATCAATTTGTTGTTTTGAAGCACACGAATTTGTGAGATTCATGATAATTAAAAGTATATAAAAACGTATCATAGTATACGAACTTTAAGACAAAGATAGTGCCCAAATAGCCAACTGTCACCTTGACCGTATAGAAATTATAAATGTTTGTATAGATACCACATAGGGCGGTACTTAGTATGTAATAGTTCAAGATCCAGTTGTTGTAATCCTCCTTTTGTATATCCTAACATAGTATAGAATGCCATTGCTTGCACATGTTGGTCCATTGCATCTAGCCAAATGAGATTATGATTTGTTTCTTTAGCACGTTTTTGGGCATAATTCATTAGTTGCTTTCCAATGCCTTTACCTTGTATGGTTGTATCAAGATAAATACGATGTACTTTAAAACTATGCTGTGTGGTTTGCTCAGGATAGATGTGGTTTTCTATAATTTTAAAGATGCCTATCAGATTGTATTTTTCTGTATATGTGCTTTTGCGAAAGCGTACAAAATAATAATGGGAGCCTTCTTCTTGAAGTTCTTTCTTAAGATTTTCAAGAGTATATAATGTATTGATATACCAATTCCCTTGATCTTCCCAGAAATGAGCATATGCAGGTGGATATATGCGTTGCATTAGTGTGTATAGCTCTGACTGGTCTTCTAATCTAATGGGGTGTAATTGCAATAGGTCAGAGATTGTGATCATTATTTCTAGATTTAAGAGAGCATCATCACAGCACGTTCTACGCCTTTTACAAAAATGTCTATTTCTTCTTTTGTGTTATAAAAAGAAAAAGAAGCTCTTACAGTTCCAGGAATCTGATAAAAATCCATAATAGGTTGTGCACAATGGTGTCCAGTACGCACAGCAATACCTAATTTGTCTAAAATAGTCCCGATATCGTATGGATGAATCGTATCTACATTAAAAGAGATAACAGCAGTTTTTTCTTTTGACTCGCCGTAAATTTTGAGGCCTTCTATTTTACGTAATTTTTCTGTACCGTAATTAAGAAGTTCTTCTTCATAGGCTGCAATAGTATCAAATCCTATTGCGTTCATATAATCTAAAGCAACACCAGTTGCAATACCTCCACATATATTAGGGGTTCCAGCTTCAAATTTATGAGGTAAACCAGCATATGTGGTTTTTTCAAAAGTTACTTGGTCTATCATTTCTCCTCCACCTTGATAAGGAGGTAATTTGTCAAGTAAAGCTTCTTTACCATATAAAATACCTACGCCTGTCGGGCCACATATTTTATGAGCGCTGGCGACATAAAAATCGGCATCAAGTGCTTGTACATCTGGTTTGATATGAGGTGTTGCCTGTGCTCCATCTATGACAACCGATGCGCCTACTTTATGTGCTTCAGCAATAATGTGTTCTATTGGATTTACTGTACCTAATGCATTTGATACGTGATTTACAAATACAAGCTTAAGATTTGATGAGATCGCTTTCGCGAAAGCGTCCATATCCAATTCCCCACTTAAAGTCATAGGAATCACTTTTAAGATAGCACCAGTACGCTCACAAAGCATTTGCCATGGAACTATATTACTGTGATGCTCTAAAGCTGAAACTAAAATCTCATCTCCTTTATTTAATAAAGAGCTGTATCCATTTGCTATCAAATTAATAGCATGTGTAGTGCCTGCGGTAAGTATAATCTCATGTGATTTTTCAGCATTAAAATGTTTTTGGATTTTAATACGAGCTTCCTCATAAGCGTCAGTAGCTTCTTGCGAAAGTGAGTGAACACCTCTATGAATATTTGCATTGTAATTAGAATAGTAATCTACAATAGCATCAATAACTATTTGAGGAGTCTGAGAAGTGGCTGCATTATCAAAATAGATCAATGGTTGCCCATTTACTTTTCTAGTAAGTATAGGGAAATCTTTTCTGATATTCTGTACGTTATATGTAGTGTGTGATTCAGTGGTTTCCATTTTGAATAATACTTTTGTTTTATTAAAATACCCGCTCAAAGCGGGTATTTTAATATGTAATTTATAATGAGTGTAACTTATATTTCAAACCCGATACTTACACCAATTTTCTTGGCAATAAGTTTGGTAATGCGTTGTTTCAATTGCGGGAGTTTAACGCTGGATAATACCGTATTTGCAAAGGCATACATTAATAAAGCTCTTGCTTCTTTTTCTGCAATCCCCCTGGATTTTAAATAAAATAAAGCACTTTCATCTAGTTGCCCTATTGTACATCCATGAGAGCAACGTACATCATCTGCAAAAATCTCTAATTGCGGTTTTGAATTAATCGTCGCTTTATCATCTATTAATATGTTATTATTAGATTGATATGCATTTGTTTTTTGAGCTTCTTTTTCTACAACTACTTTTCCATTAAAAACGCCTGTAGATTTCTCTGCAAAAATACCTTTATAATCCTGATGTGATTCACAATTAGGCTCGATATGATGTACAAGTGTATTGTGATCTACGTGCTGTGTACCTTCTATAAGTGTAATCCCTTTTAAGATTGAGTCTATATATTCTCCTTTCTGGTAATAATTAAGATTATTACGAGTGATATTTCCACCAAGAGAAAATGTATGTACAGAAACAACACTTTCTCTGTGTTGCTCTATTTCAGTAGTGTCTATTAAAGAAGCATCTAACTTATCATTTTGAATTTTATAATAATCCACCATAGCACGTTTACCAGCATATATCTCAGTTACAGTATTTGTAAAAACAGCTATATCTGAAAGACTCTGATGACGTTCTATAATTTGAACTTCACTATTTTCTTCTGCAACAATAAGGTTACGGGGTTGTAATAGTGTTGCTTTTTCTGAACCTGTTGCAAAATGAATGATCTGGATAGGCTTATCTGCTACTTTTCCTTTAGGTATATAGATATAAGCTCCTTCTTTTGCATATGCTGTATTCAAAGAAGTAAGACTTTCTTCTTTTGCAATTTTATTAAAATATACCTCAATAACTTGTTTGTACTTAGGCTTTGTAAGCGCAGAATTCATTGTACATACATCAATCCCATCATGCGTAGTCGATGATAAGTGCGCATTGAAGATACCATCTACAAAAATGATATTATACGTGTCTATATCGTTAATAAAATAACGCTCTACATCTTTAAAATCTAGAGATGTTTCTTTACTAGGAAAAATGCTATAGTTTTCTTTTAAAATACTGTTTAGAGATGTGTATTTCCAAGCTTCATTTTTCTTTGATGGAAAACCTTCTTCTTCAAATGTTTTTATAGCATTCCCACGTAAATCGTATAAGGCAGAATCTGGTTGGAGACTGTCTTGAAAAACGATATGCGAACTGACTAATTTATCTTTTAAACTCATTCTTTTAAATTATGAGTTCAGAGTTTAGAGTTGGGAGTGTAATTACTCATAACTCATCACTGTGAACTATTTAAACGTTTACTTCTTCTTTAAGCCAGTCGTATCCTTTTTCTTCAAGCTGGTGTGCAAGTTCTTTTCCTCCTGTTTTTACAATTTTACCATCCATAAGTACATGTACGACATCAGGAACGATATAATCTAAAAGTCTTTGATAATGTGTGATTAATAAAACAGCATTATCTTCACTTCTAAGTTTGTTTACACCATTTGCTACAATACGTAATGCATCAATATCAAGACCAGAATCAGTCTCGTCAAGAATAGCAAGTTTGGGTTCTAACATTGCCATTTGGAAGATCTCATTACGTTTCTTTTCTCCACCAGAAAATCCTACATTGAGAGATCTGGATAAGAATTTTCTATCGATCTCAAGAAGTTCTGATTTTTCGCGTATCATCTTAAGCATATCACTCGCAGACATGTCTTCTAAACCTTTTGCTTTACGTGTTTGATTAATTGCTGTCTTTATAAAGTTTGTTACAGATACTCCCGGAATTTCTACAGGGTATTGGAAAGAAAGGAAAACACCTTCGTGAGCACGTTCTTCAGGATCCATTTCTAAAATAGACTCTCCATTAAGATAGATGTCACCATTAGTTACTTCATATTCTTCTTTCCCAGCAATAACAGAAGATAATGTACTTTTTCCAGAACCATTAGGCCCCATAATAGCATGCACTTCTCCTGCTTTGATCTCAAGATTAATTCCTTTAAGAATATCTTTTTCTTCTATACCTGCGTGCAGATTTTTTACTGTTAACATAACGTATTGTTTCTTTTTTGTTTCAGGTTGTTATTTTCCTGTTTCTATTTTTATAGGTTCTTCTTCTTTTGAAGGAAGAACATCTACTATTTCTTTTATTGTTACAATTCGATCCCAAACATCTTTTCCTTCTGGTTTAGGGTTGATTTCTCCCTTAATAACAACAGGAATCATATCAAATTTATCTCTTTGTTTTGAAGAGACTTGTTTTATAAGTTCCTCAGTCATATCATTGATGGCTACTCCATAAATAAAGTTAGTGCCCATAATAACGCCAGCCCCATCAATAAATAGAAATTCTCCTTTAATCGTTTTTAAAGAACTATTATTTTTTAATGTAACTGTACTTTCAACATCTGTTGAGGTTTCTTTTGTTGAGGTTTCTTTTTTAGTTTCATTTTTGCAACTTATAATTGCTAGCATAAATACAAATAGAATAACAAATTTTTTCATAATAGAGATTAGTTAAGTGCTTTTGGAGCTACAGGCATTTTTGCAAAGTCTGCAGGTTCATGTTGAATATATACAGTTGCTTTTTTTGCTTTCGCGAAAGCTTCAAAATCAGCAATAGCAGTTTTACTTTGAGGAATATCATGATTAAATCCAGGAACTACTTTTCCATCACGATTTTCTTGAAAATGATACATATCTCCAGAAAGTAATGTAGGTCCATGTTCTGGTAAGTCTATAAATAATACTTGATGACCAGGTGTATGTCCAGGCATTGATTTAATAACAACACTGCCATCTCCAAAAACATCGTGGTCTCCAGATAGAGAAATGACATTTGTAAGTGCTTTAAATGAATCTGGTGCATAAAAACCATTTCCTTTAATTTCTTCACTTATAGAAAAACGAAATTCTGGTTTTTGAACTAGCCACTTTGTGTTTGCAAAATGATTTGCCGCCCCAGTATGATCAAAATGTATATGTGAAAAAGCGATATAATTTACATCTTCTTTTTTAAGACCAATAGTAGCTAGTTGATTCAAAATAGAATCCTTTCTAGAAATAGTAAAGGCTCCATCAGGAGTAGTATATGGATCTTGTCCAACAAGTCCTTCTGGTAATCCTGTATCCCAAAGTAAAACTCCTTTAGGATGCTTGATTACATAAAATGCATCTATTAGTTGTTTCGATTCATCTTTATAGGTGTCACCTTGCGCAAAAAGGTTAAGATTATTTGCGCCTACAGATCCTCCGTCAAAAGTATATAGTAATACAGCAGGTTTTGATGGCTTTTCTTGAACGTCTTCTTTTACTTGTTCAGTTTTCCCTGTTGATTCCTTACAGGATATAATAATAAGTGCTGCAGCAAGGAATGTAATTATCTTTTTCATAGCTTTTATGTATAAGTTTTAGTGTATTTATCCTACACTTCCTTCTAAACTAATTTCTAAAAGTTTTTGAGCTTCTACAGCAAATTCCATAGGAAGTTTGTTAAGTACTTCTTTGCTAAATCCGTTTACTATAAGAGCAATTGCTTTCTCAGTATCTATACCACGTTGATTACAATAAAAGATTTGGTCTTCTCCAATTTTACTTGTTGTAGCTTCATGCTCAATTTGTGCAGATTTGTTTTTTGCTTCAATATATGGGAAGGTATGCGCTCCACAAGCATTTCCCATCAATAGACTATCACATTGAGAAAAGTTACGAGCATTATCTGCATTAGCATTTATTTTTACTAGACCTCTATACGAGTTTTGTGACTTTCCAGCAGATATTCCTTTTGAAATAATGGTACTCTTAGTATTCTTGCCTAAGTGTATCATTTTTGTTCCGGTATCTGCTTGTTGGTAGTTATTTGTAACTGCAATAGAATAAAATTCTCCAATGGAGTTATCTCCTTTAAGAATGCAACTAGGATATTTCCATGTAACAGCACTCCCAGTTTCTACTTGGGTCCAAGAAATTTTTGCATTTTTCTCACAAAGACCACGTTTTGTCACAAAATTATATACACCTCCTTTTCCTTCACTATTTCCTGGATACCAATTTTGAACGGTAGAATATTTTATTTCTGCATCATCTAGAGCAATAAGCTCTACAACAGCAGCGTGTAATTGATTTTCATCACGACTAGGTGCTGTACATCCTTCTAAATAACTCACATAACTCCCTTCATCTGCAATAAGAAGTGTTCTTTCAAACTGACCTGTTCCTCCTTGATTAATTCTAAAATATGTAGAAAGCTCCATAGGACAGCGTACTCCTTTTGGGATATAGCAAAATGATCCATCAGAAAACACAGCACTATTTAATGCAGCATAAAAATTGTCTTTTGTTGGAACAATAGTACCAATGTATTTTTTTACAAGTTCTGGGTGCTCTTTAATAGCTTCAGAAATACTCATAAAAATAATTCCTTTTTCAGCAAGTGTCTTTTTAAATGTTGTTGCTACAGAAACAGAATCAACAACAATATCCATTGCGATATTATTCATCTTTTTCTGCTCATCTACAGAGATTCCTAATTTCTTATACATTGCAAGTAGATCAGGATCTACATCATCAAGTGTTTTGTTAGGGTCTACAGCTACAGGTGCAGAATAATAAGCAATAGATTGGAAGTCTGGCTTTTCATAATTTACATTAGCCCATTCTGGTTCTTCCATTGCTTTCCAAACCTTAAAAGCTTCTAGCCTCCACTCAGTCATCCATTCAGGCTCTTCTTTTTTCTTAGAAATTGCGCGAACGATATCTTCATTTAAACCTATAGGAAATGTCTCAGATTCTATATCTGTAAAAAAACCATATTCGTATTCTTTGGTTTTTAATTCTTCTCTTAAATCGTCTTCAGTATATGCCATTTTTTTTGTGCTATCACTGATATTAATCAGCTACTTCTATGAGTTATTTAATATAAGAGTGCAATAGGGCATTAGGAGAACAAAAAGGTGGTGCGTTTATAATAAACTGTTTCATTCTCCCTTGGCCCATTAATTATTTTATAATGAAAAACTCTCTCCGCATCCACAGGTACGCAGTGCATTTGGATTGTTAAATACAAATCCTTTTCCATTAAGACCTCCACTATATTCTAATGTGGTCCCTATGAGATATAAAAAACTACGCTTATCTACTATTAAGCGTACGTCATTGTCTTCAAAAACTTTATCGTCTTCTGCTTGAGATTTATCAAACTTTAAATCATATGATAAACCAGAGCACCCACCGCTTTTTACGCCTACTCTTACGTAATCTGTAGCGATATCATACCCATCGTCTTGCATAAGACCTGCGATTCTTGTTTTTGCTTCTGTTGTTACTTTAATCATAACGATTCTAAATAATGTGCAAATATACGCCATAAGTAGCTTTTTTCCATAGAACCTAACATTATTCTAACATATACTGAGATAGGGTCTTTCTATAGAGAAATAATTAGAAAAATCTAGATAGGCACTAAACCTTAATTATAGAGTGTTTTTGCATTCTTATTAATCTTTATTTTTTAATGAAACGACGTGTAGTTTCTAGTTGGATTCCTTGTAATTTTAAAAAGTACATTCCTGTAGCAAGGCTTTCTACATCAATGATAGTATCAAAAGTATTTTGAAAGACAACTCTACCATGTATATCTATAATTTGGTAGAATTGTATGTTTTTTATGCGCTCTCCTGTAATTGTAATCTTATCTGATGAAGGATTTGGAAATAATTGTATCAAAATATCTTGATCAAACTCTTCAGTATTTAATAAAGTATCTGTGTAAAAAATACGATCACCATTTTCAACATTGGTTAATATAAGACTGAATATATTAGAATCTTCTTCTATAATTTCATAGCTATATGTGTGTGATTCTAAAAGTTCAAAATGCATACCGTCAAAATTGTCAAAAGCAGGAATGCTACAATCTATAGTAAGCTGCGCTATCCCCTGACTTTGATATGTGGGTACTCCAAAATAATCATAAGCGCTGTATGTACTAGTTCCTCCTGTACAAGCAGTTTCAATTTCTTGAGAACCATCTTCTAACATGTTTAGAGTAATAATGCCTGGATAATTAGTCGGGTATTCTATAAGTGTCCCATCAATTTCATATGAATTTAAAAACCAAGATGTATCTATTAAACCTGAAGGAATGTTAGGATTGATGGAGTTATATAAAGCTACATCACCATTACTAGTTGTGATTGTTAATGCCAAACTAAAATCCCCTTGCTCAGTAATTACGTAATTAAATTCTTGAGATTCAGGAGCTCCTAAAAAATTAAAGTAAGCCAATTCAAAATTAATCTCTTCAGAAGTTTCACAAATAGCAAGCGAAGGAGAAATATTAAATGTTATTGTAGTTTCAGTTGCTGAAACAGGACCCGTAATTTCATCTGAGAAAAACCCATTGCATATTCCTATACCTTCTATTTGACCTTCTGTGTCATTTATTAAGATAGACAGTGTAGGATAACCTTCTTGAAACTCTTCATTTGGAATATTAATAGCATTCCCATCCATTGTAAGCTCTGTTAGAAACCAAGTACGATTTAAATCCTCTTGAGCATTAACAAGTAAGGGAATGAATAAAAATAAGAATACGTAAATTGATTTCATGATGATTGATGTGTATATTAAAAATACTAATTTATAGTTAGTTAGCGTTTTGAATTATGTTAAAAAATATTAATGTATAGTAACAAATGCATACACATTATGAAACATTTTAAATCTGTGCAAGGGTATGCTTTCGCGAAAGCGCACTTTTAGACTTATATAATATTATTACTATTGTTTCATAAAGCCTATATCATCTATGATAATTACTCCCTTATGGGTTTTGTCAAAAACAAAATCTATTTTTTGAATGGTAGAAATATCAAAAGAAGAATTAAGTTTGATTATATCTTTAAGTGGATAAGAAAAGGTTTGAAATACATTTTCAGATTGGTCTTTGTTTTGGATAAATTGAGATTTAAATATTCTTACTTTTAACTCTCGCTGCAATGCTGAAAAATGACTTAAAGAGAAAGTGAGAATTTCACCATTAGAATCATACATCTTTATTGAAAAATCTATGGGGTCTTTAGGTTTATCATCTTCCCCTTCCTTTTCAGAGTTAGAGTTTTCATCTTCAGGTGTTTCAATCTCTGCTTGGTTTGCGTCATTTCCTGTATCTTCTTCTTTATTCTCTGAATTTATCCATTTACCACTGGATTTGGGGTTTGAATCTTCAGTAGATTCGGCCATGGAAAATGTAAATACACTTGTGCTGTCTATGGTTTTTAATGTGTTAGGAATACGCATGGAATAGGTAGCTTTAATGCTGTCAGGTATAGGGTCTGCTTCTTCTAAATCATCATAATGCCAACCTATATATGCTGCGCGACTTCCTTTTTCTCCCCACTTAAGTTTGATCTCTTGTTCTCTCCATATAGACACTTTTTCTGAAGCGATAGTAATACTATCTACAGTAGCAGTACTTACATCAAAGTCTTCATCAAATGAAGCTAAAGGAACAAAACTAGTATCTTCATATTGATTTAAATAAATGGTTTCTGGCAGCCAATTTTTTCCCTTACGTGCATCCGTAAATAAAGGAAGATATGTCTTGTTGTCTTTGAGAGTTGTTTCCAAGAAGGCACTTATATACACTTGCGCAATTTTTCTTTGGTCCTCCCCAGATAGTAATGATTTATTATTTAAAAGCTTTGTAAATATCCCCGTATCATTATCACCCCAACTTGTATTGAATTGACCATGATTAGCACCTTGAATGTATAGTCCAGATTTAAAATAGTGAGTACTATCAGAAAAAGTAATGCGTTCATATTGTTTAGATCCTAAAAAAGAAGTTACATCACTATCTTGAGATCCATGTATTGTAAGGTAATTGATGTCCTTCAGAGAAGTACGAGCATCTCCTGGTTCATATTGCCCATCTACAGGCGCGATAGCGATAATAGATTGTATGTTATAATTATAATCTAATGGAATTGTAGCATCATCATAATAATAAGGCATTTTATTGAGAAGTGCTGCATGTGCTACAGCTTCTCCGCCACGTGAATGCCCAATAAGCGAAAGTTTTGTAGTATCAATTTTTTTATAAAATAGATTATTTTTATCAGTGTTCCATTGATGCCAAACACGCAAATGTTCTAAAAGCATCCATCCACGGGCATCATTTTCTTCATCTAACCCTCCTGTGATATCAGTAAAAGAGCTATTTAGAAAGTTTTCATCAACAGACACAAATATAATCCCACGGGATGCAAGTAATTCTCCTAAGTAATCATAACCAATATCTGAAAAATCTTGCATCATATGATTCCCATGTACAGTAAGAACTAATGGAAAAGGGCCTTCTCCTTCAGGATACCATGTGTATCCGTTTATAGGTAGTGATTTAGCATCAAATCCCCAGAATTTTTCCCTATACCAACCACTAAATCCTTTCCAATTATCAAGAAAAGCAACACCATTGACACTATCTGTTTTTAAGATGGTATTTTCTCCAAATTCTGGCCTATGTTTGTCTTTAGAACTACCATAAGTAAGTGTCTTTACTTCATATATTCCTTTATTTGCAGGTGAGGATGCTTTTATGTTTTGTATATCATCAATATTTTGAAAGGCAGCATTTACGGGAACCTTCATATCAAAACCTGCTGGAATATAACCTATTACGGCGACTATGAACCCTCCCAAGCCAATACATAGACCTAGTATTGTGATTGCTTTTTTGGGAACTGTTAGTTTTTTAAATTTCCTTTTAAAAAATATAGTAATAGCTGCTCCAAGTAATGATACGGTGATTATAGTTGCTATCACATAAATCCCTTCAAAAGCTAAAACTAAAAGTAAAAGAGGTGTCGAAATAAGTAATGCTCGTTTATAACCTTTCGGAATTTTGTTGAATTTTTTCAAAATCCATAATCCGATATATACAGAAAGTATGCATACAGCGGCAACACTCATAAAAATAAAGAATAACCATATGTCTTTAGATTGTGAGGTCATCCAAATCGCATAACATAAGAAAAGAACACTAGCAAAGAGAAGTAATGCTATTGAAGCTCCTTTTGTTGCTGTTTTACCAGGCGTAATTTTTTCAAGTTTAGTGTAAATCCATTTCTTGGACTTCTTAAATAATCGCATCATGAGTAATTAGTATCTTAAAGATACCTTAATTTTTCAACTTTATTTTGAGTTTCATTGACAAGAGCGTATTTTTCCATAAAATTCAAATTGCTTGAAAAAGATATTCCTACTTTGTATTCTGTCTGTTATAAGTATTCAGACTAATTATGCGCAAACAGATACAATTCCGTCTCAAAAAATAGATACTGTTTATATCCAATCATCACGTATCTCTAGTACATTGCAAAAATTGCCAATTGCAGCATCGGTATATCAAACTACGGTAAATGATGCCACAAAACAACAATTGTCATTGCAAGAATATATACAGCAAAGCCCTGGTTTATTTGCGCAAAATGCAACAAACTTTGCACAAGATTTACGAATATCAATCAGAGGGTTTGGAGCACGTTCTGCATTTGGAATACGAGGAATAAAACTTATTGTAGATGGAATTCCAGAAACAACACCAGATGGTCAAGGGCAATTAGATAATCTTACTCTAGGAATTATTGATCGTATAGAGATTTTAAAAGGGCCTAGTTCAAGTTTGTATGGGAATGCTTCTGGTGGAGTTATTTCTATCCAAACAATAGATCAAGTCGAGACTCCTTTTTCTAGCTGGAAAGGTAGTGTGGGTGCTTATGGGTTTCAAAACTTTCAAGCTACAGGAGGTATAGGGACAAAAAATGCAGACTATATTTTTCACGGAAGTTATGTGTCTTCAGATGGGTATCGTGATCAAAGCGGATTTAAACAAACCAATACCAACTTTAAGGCAAACTTTCGTTTAAGTGATAACCTTACATTAAAAGCACTATTAAATTATAGTGATTCTCCCGAAGCACAAGATCCTGGAAGTCTAACATTAGAATCTGTACAAGAAAATCGTAGACAAGCGAGAGATCGTAATGTACTTTTTGAAACAGGAGAAGAGATACGACAGTTCAAAATAGGAACAAGTATTGTGTGGAATAGATCAAAACGCACAACATTGGAAAGCTATCTTTTCTATAATAATAGACAATTTGATGGAAAATTACCTTTTGAATTTGGAGGTGTTATTGATTTAGGGAGAGATTATTTAGGGCAAGGTGCTAGTATTTCTTATGTAAAAGGAATTAATACATTGAAAGCAGGATATGATTTTGGGTATCAAAATGATGATAGGCAACGTTTCCGAAATCTTGAAGGAACACAAGGGGATCAGACATTAGATCAAAAAGAACAATTTACATCTATAGGCGTATATATAACAGATCATCTAGAAATAGGGAATTGGTATTTTACAGGAGGACTTCGTTTTGACTATAATAAATTGACGGCAGATGATGCTTTTTTAAGTAATGGTGATGATTCTGGAGAAATTAATTTAAATGCTTTTAATCCAAGTATTGGAGTGAATTATGCTTTTGCGAAAGCACATAGTATATATAGTAGTTTTTCAACCAGTTTTGAAACACCTGCACTTTCTGAACTTTCTGCAAACCCTAGTGGGATACAAGGTTTTAATGAAGATCTTGAAGCACAAAAAGCAACAAATTATGAAATAGGATTTAAAGGAACATTTGCAAATAAATTAAGATATCAACTTGCTGTTTTTCGTATAGATACGCAGGATGATTTGGTGCCTTTTGAATTAGAGGCTTTTCCTGATCGTACGTTTTTTAGAAATGCAGGAGAAACCAATCGTAATGGATTTGAGATAGAGAGTGTATACGCTTTCGCGAAAGCGTGGACAGTATCTGCTTCCTATACTTTTTCAGATTTTAAATACAGTAGTTTTACAACACCCAATGGAACTTTTGATGGAAATACATTACCTGGAATTCCAAAGCATATTACTAATATAGGGCTTCAATATCGATCTAATCATGGGGTATTTGCTTCAATACAAGCTTCTCTTGTAGGAATGCAATACGCAAATGATAGTAATGAAACTACTGTTGAAGGATATGAAAATATTAGCCTTAGAGGAGGGTATGATTTTGGGTATAAAAATGTGACCATACGTCCCTATATTGGAGTAAATAATCTATTAGATCAAGCCTATACGGATAATGTACGTATCAATGCTTTTGGGGGGCGATTTTTTGAACCTGCGCCAGGTTTTAATGCCTATGGAGGTATTGAATTGAGGTTTTAATCAGGAGTCAGGAAAAATAGATAAGACACGATTATATATAGTTATTGAGATTGTTTAAGAACTCCTTCTTATGAAGTAGCTTTAGAGAGATGTATTAAAGAATATTCGTGTATAAGTTTCTGTTTGCAAAAATAGAGTAGTACTCTAAAATAGAGTAACACTCTATTTTTATATTGTATATTAAAAGTGTATAAGTTGCGAGTATTGACATTATTTTGAAAGATAGCATTGTATTTTCCATTAACCCATTAACCCATTAACCCATTAACCCATTAACTCATAGACCATGACAGAGTTAGAACTATATGCGATTGCTAGTATTGGAGCCATGCTCGCTGGAGGTATTAATACATTAGCAGGTAATGGAAGTGCAATAACACTCACCATTCTCACAGAGTTGTTAGGATTACCACCCAATCTGGCTAATGGTACCAATCGTATAGGAGTTTTTACTCAGACTAGCGTTGCGGCGGGTGTATTTTATAAAAATGGAAAACTTAATCCTAAACACATTAAAAAATATCTATGGCCTATTTTTATAGGTGCATTGGCTGGAGGTATTCTAGCACTTAATGTAAGTAATGAACAGTTTAGAGCTGTATTTCGATTTATGATGGTCTTTATGTTGATTGCTGTTTTAGTGAATCCTAAACGATGGCTACGAGAAACAGACTTGAATTACAAACCTAAGATGATTATATGGGGTCCAATTTTATTTATATTAGGATTTTATGGTGGTTTTATTCAAATGGGGATGGGAGTGTTTTTCCTTATTATTATGGTATTGGGAATGCGAGTAAACATTATAGAGAGTAATGCATTTAAAGGCTTGGTTATTGGAGTATATACCTTGTTTGTATTAGCGATGTTTCACTTTCAAGGTTTGGTAAATTGGAAAATAGGAGGCATTATGGCTATAGGGCAAACAGTGGGAGGTTATCTGACGGCTAGATTTGCTAGTAAAAGTAAATGGGCAGATCAAATAGCGTATTATGTGCTTATTATTGTGTTAATTCTGGCTGTAGTAAAGTTGTTTTTTACGTAAGTATTGAACTCTTATAAATATTACTTAGATTTATTTGATAATTAGACTGTTATAGATGAGAGATAGTAATACAGAGAGAGAAGGTATTTATGCAACTGCACTAATTTTCACTAAAGATTTGAAATGGATTTTTCGTGAACAACCGATTGTAGATGTAGGAATAGATGCTTTAATTGAAGAAGTTATCTCTAATAATCCAACTGGACAGTTTATTGCAGCACAAATTAAGTCAGGAGAAGGAAATTTTCACGTAGGACATAATCATTGGACCTATTATATATCAAAGATTCATTATCATTATTGGTTGAATTTTAATTTGCCTGTTATACTTGTTGGGTATTTTCCAACAATAGAGAAAGCTTTTTGGGAAGTAGTAAGTAAAGAAAACTTAAAAAAAACTAAAACTCAATGGAAAATACAAATCCCAAAAAATAAAGAATTGAACTCGTCATCAATTAAAGATTTAACAGATTTAATTAATGGTAATACTCAAGATGATTTTATTTCTAGACTTATTAATGGTGAAGTAACTGATTTAGAATTCAAAAATATTTTACTGGCTACAGAATCATTTACACCTGCAAGAGAATCAATTATGTTGATCGGAATGCTAATTGGAGATTTAGGTAATCTTGCTAATAAAAATTCAAAACAAATTGGAGAATTTGGGTCTAAAGGATATAAAGAATTTGATAAACGAGTAATGAGAAGCATCAAATTATTTTCAGAAGCAATGAATTCAATACGGATGAAACTTAATAAAGAGATTGTAGTTTTTTCAGAAAGTTATTCTAAAGGAATAAGTGCTTATGAAAAGATTATTTATCTAAATTTCCACTTCAATAATAATTATAAGATGTTGAATGAGTGTTATCTAAACTTAGTGCCTCTTTATGAGACAAATATTAATACTATTGATAAAATAAAATTCTTAAGAAACTCTATATCTGCTCTTCCTAATAAATATGCTCACCTTAAGAAATCAAAAAACTCACTCACTAATTCAATGAATCAAATAATAGAAGAGTTGAAAATTGCTAATTCAATGAATGAATCTTTAATCAAAACTTTAGAAGATAAATTAAGATGAATTTAAAATAAGCTTTCTAAAACTCTGCAAAGCGTCTGTCTTCTATAAAATCATTATCAGTTAATGTCTTTAAGAATGCTATAAGTTGTATTTTTTCTTCTGCTGTGATATCAAGCCCAAGTGTGCCATCTGGACGTCTAAATTGATCATCTAATGTTGGACTATCTACCATGCCATTTGTATAAAAATCGAGGACATCCTCTAGCGTTCCTAAACGACCATCATGCATATATGGAAATGTAATTTCAATATTACGAAGACTTGGCACTTTGAATTTTCTATTATCACTAGCTAGGCCAGTAACACGTTCTCTACCTATATCATTATATTGAGGATCAACAGGAAGTCCATTATTACGATAGGATTGATCAGTTTGTAATGTTCCTGCATGACAAGAAGCACATTTAGTATTAAATACAGCTTGACCTGCATTTTCATCATCTGTAAATGTAACTGCTTCTCCACGTTCTAATTTATCAAACTTAGAATTTGCACTCACCATCATAACCATAAACTGAGATAATGCTTTAAACATACGATCTGCACTTACGCCTTCAGTACCAAAGGCTTCTTTAAACATCGTTGGATAATCATCATCTGCAGAGAGTTTTGATATTACATTAGAAACTGTCTCATTCATCTCTACTTCAGCAGTGATAGGAATGATAGGTTGTGTGTCTAGAAATGTAGCAGCGCCATCCCAAGTAAACTCATCCATAAAGGCTAAGTTGTGTAATGGTTGTGCATTACGCGTACCTATTTGACCATCTACACCATGACTCGTAATATGCGTATGATGTGTAAATGAAAATGACTGGATATGACAGAAACCACAGGATACAACACCGTCAGATGCTAACTGCCCATCATAAAAGAGTTTTTTTCCTAATTCAAATCCTTTTTCTGTAGGTGGATTTTGAATAATACTATAGGTTGCATCTGGAAAATTAGAAGGCACTGTAAAATCTAATAACGGATTTGTAACTACATTAGGATCATCATCTCCAGTAGCAGCATTAGTTCCATCACTATTGTCTGAACTACAGGCCCATAAGCTAATTAATATAATAAGATATGTAGTAAATTTCATTATTCTATAATACTAAATGCAGTACTTGTATTTTCTGCAATTCTTGGAGCATTTACAGGATCTACCATAATTTCATTCTTATTCTCTAAAGATAATGTATGTACACTATCAAAAATCTTTGCTACATCAAATTGAATTGTTTTTGATGCTGTATTATTACTAGCAAGTTGTAATTCTGAGATTGGAATGGTAACTTCTTTATAGTTGTCTAGTGTAGCTCCATGGCTTCCTATATGATATAAAAAAGGAATTGTATTATCAGGTGTAGCAGCACTACTATATGTTCCTTCAAATTTTAAAAATTTATATCCTGCAGACCAAGTCCATAGCATTCCGGCTTCCTCTGCGAGAGGAATAAAGTTTAATGTGCCTGATTCTATAGGATATTTTGTAGGATCTACCCCAATTCCAAACTTAATTGCTTTATAGGTATCTGCAGGAATACCTACTAAGTTTGCCGTTTTACTTCCTTCTTCATTAATAAGAAAATAACTATCTGCTACTGGATATATGAATTCTGTATTATCATTTTTAATTAATGTAATATTAGAGATGATATATTTGAGTTCTTGTACTCCATAGCTTTCATTACTACCATTTGTATATGTGATTGCATCCATAGTTAATGGAGTGCCATTCACTGTATTTTCAAATACTAAATTTAGATTTCCTGGATCAGCAGCAGTGCTTGATTCATCGTTATTACAAGCTAGTAGTAGACCGGCTATTCCAAATAAAAAGGCGATCGATTTTTTCATAGTTTTTCTTTTTCTTAATTCATTTTTATTAAAACAGCATCAAGTGACCCATTGCTACTTGTAAGTTCTCCACTTGTACTTTGTGTTTCTCCAGCAATAATAATTTCTCCTTGAGCATTTGTAGCAATTCCGAGTCCAAAATCAATACCATTTCCACCAATAGATCGTTGATTTTGTAGATTCCCATTTGTATCTAATATAGCGACCCAAAAATCATTTTGTCCGTTATTTACAGTAACATCTATGTCATTACTTCGAGAAGAACCTGTAAGAGCAAATCCATCTGGAATGGTAGTAATGGCTCTAGCTGAGTCAAAATTTGTTCCTCCTAGTGTCTTTTCCCATAATAGATCTCCTTGGTCATTGATTTTTATGACCCATACGTCTGCATTTCCATTAAATCCAGTGATGTCTCCATCATTACTACGTGTATCCCCTGCAATAACATAATTACCATCTTGTGATTTTGTAACAGCAAAGGCAATATCAATTTCTGATCCTCCAAAAGAACGTTCCCATAAAAGTTCACCAGTAGTACTTATGCGTACTACCCAAAAATCATAGCTTCCCTTAGAGTCTGAGATGTCAAAGTCATTACTTTCACTTGCACCTACCATAAGAATACCTCCGTCGTCTGCTTGAACAGCAGCATAAGCACGATCATTATTGGTGCCTCCAAAATAACGACGCCATTCTGTATTTCCGTTAGCGTCTAATTTATGTCCCCAAAACTCACCAACTCCATGTTGTACAGTTCTAGTTTCTGGATCATCTTCTGTTTCTAAAAAATCATCTCCTTCTCCTCCAGATGCTGTTACATCTAGAAAACCAGATGTAAAATAACCTCCATCTGATGTTTGTATAATAGAAAATGCTTGGTCAGATCCAGAAAATCCATAATTTTTTTCCCATTGGATTTCTCCTTGAGCGTCTAGTTTTAGAATCCAATGATCTTGAAAGCCTTCATTTGCACTTACATCGCCATCATTACTCCTGCTATAACCAGATAATGCATATCCTCCGTCAGAAGTTTGAATGACTTCTTCTCCACGGTCATCATTTGTGCCTCCGTATGTTCTTGACCATTGTATATTTCCAGAATTATCGGTTTTTACTAGCCAATACATATTTACCTGATTGGCATTATCTGTAATATCACCATCTATACTTTGAGAGTATCCTAATGCTATAAAGCCACCATCATTAGTAGCTTTTACATCGTGAAATGTATCGTCCTGACTTCCTCCTAAAACATTGATAAAGTCTACTGTAAAATCAAAAGCAGTACTGTTTTCTTCTTCAGTATCAGGTTCTTCAGTATCAGAATCATTTCCTTCTGGAGTAGGCAATTCTCCATCATCTTTACTACATGCTATAGTGAATAGAACAAGTAGTAGTAGAGTAGATATATGCTTTCGCGAAAGCATAAAAATTAATTTTTTCATTTTTCTCAATAGCATTTTTAAGTTCCAGTTCTTCTAACGATAAAAAACCCACCATTAATATCACTTATAATAATGTTATTACTAGCAAAATAAGGGTAGATACTCCATACTCCATTAAAAGAAGTGTTGTTATTTGCAGGGAATGTGTCAAAAGACCCTGTGTCAAATAAATTTCCAGTAGCAATACCTGAAATATTGGCAACACGAATTCCTTGTGTATAATTAGATAGAAAAACTTCGTTTCCTTTTACGTATAAATTATGATCGATAGCTTGTGTGTCTCCATCAAAAGTTCCAGAAAATACTGGATTATCAAGATCTGTAAAGTCAAACAATAATGTACGAGTATTAAATCCTATAGTACTCTCATCAAGTTCATCATTTCCTATAAAATAACGATGATTTTCGGTAAGCCACCCCTGATGTGTATACCCTACATTAGGGTAACTTATTGCAGAAATCTGCGTGATAGCCGTTTTATCTGTAACGTCTAGAATAACAACTTCATTTTCATTACTACCTATATAAATTTCTCTTCCTGTATAGTCGATATCGGGACCGTTATATGTAACCACTTGTGCGTCATGTGTATAATCAGCTCCAGAAAATCCTCCAGCAAAAGTAGGATTGAGAGGATCATTAATATCTATAATATGTGGGCCTCCGCCAAAAGTACTTGTTCCTACTGCATAGGCAAATCCTTGCTCTTCATTTATAACAATATTATGTGCATTTCCAAATTCAGTATACACGGCATTTGCAGAAAATGTAATAGTTTGATCAGGATCTACATTTGATAGTTGTGTAAGATCAAATATTTGCATCCCATGCTCTGCTGCTTCACTTACAATAAAAGCGTAGTTGTTGTATACTTTTATATCTCGCCATGTAGAAGCGGTGGTTTCTGTAGGTAAAAAACCTACAATTCTAGGCATTGTAGATTCTGAAATATCAATAAAGGAAGTGCCTTCCCGTAAACCCATTAATGCATATTCAGTTCCTGAAATTGGATCAGTCCACCCCCATATATCATTTCCTCCTGCAGAATTGCTAAAACCTGTAAGATCTATTTGCGCCATCAAATCAAAATCATTACAAGGGAATACACCAGCAAATCCATTTTCACAAACAAGACGATTATCTGCTGTTGATATAGGATCTTCTGGAGTTATGACTGTGGGGTTAACTCCATTGTCGTCGTCACTACAGCTTAAAGTAAAACTTAAAATACTTAGGAAGATGAAGATCTTTAATTTCATTTCAATATTAATTTTTTAGTGTCACTATCAGTTTGAACAAAATAAATTCCAGACTGTAAATGAGAGAGATCTAACTCAAGATTGTTGTTAGGATTTACTGTTTTATATACAGCTTGTCCTAAGGTATTATATATGACTAATTCTCCGATTGTATTGTTAGATCTTATACCTACAATTCCAGATGAAGGATTAGGAAACATGGATAATTCAGAATTCTCTTCAAATGTTGTAACGTCAAGAGTTTCATTTTGTTTTACGAGGAAGAAACCTCCATCTTGATCACTAATCACAATATTGCCACTTTCAAAGAAAGGGTATACATTCCATACTCCAGATCCGGTACCAACATTATCTGTACTAGGTACGGTATCAAAATAACCTGTTTCTTGTATGTTTTGGTTAGCAATATCTGATATATCTATAACTCGCACTCCTGCTCTATAACTTGCTAAATAGAACGTGTCCCCTACAACATAGCCATTGTGATCTGTTGCAGCAGTAGTCGCTTCATATTCAAAATGAACTTGGGGATTGTCTAAATCTGCTAAATCAAAAATGATTGTTCTGGTCGAAAATCCAGAATTAATTTCGTCTGTTTCATCTCCTAATAAGAAAAAGCGATGATCTTCAGTGAACCATCCTTGATGTGCATCGCTAATTCCGGAATATGTCATTGTTACTATCTCTATAGGATTATTTTTATCGGTAACATCTACAATTGCAACAATATCTAAATTACTTCCAATAAAAATTTCTCTCCCTTCATAATCTGTATCAGGACCTATATAGGACACTACTTGCGCATCGTGTGTATACCCGCTAATGGCATGTCCACCAGCAGGAGTTGGACTTGAAGGATTTGTTAAATCAATAAAATGAGGACCTCCGTTAAATGTGCTTGTTCCTACGGCATAAGCAAATCCTGTTTCTTCATTTATAACAATATTATGTGCATTGCCAAACTGATCATAATGTGATGTCTCTGTAAACGTAATGGGAGGATTTGTAACATTACGAAGTTGCGTAAGATCAAATACTTGCATTCCATGTCCGAAAGCCTCACTTACTATATATGCATGATTATTATATACTTTTATATCTCGCCAAAAACTATTACTCGTATGTGTAGGGAGTTTTCCTATATAGATAATAGCATTTGGATCAGAAATATCTACAAACGCTGTTCCATTGTCTAATCCAATAAGCGCATATTCTTTTTCATCTTCGGGATCTGTCCAGCCCCAGCTATCATTTGTAAATGTAGTATCCATTTCTGCATTTGTGAGTCTATCTTGTAAATCATATCCATCACAAGGAAACCCAGCAGCTTCATTATTGTCACACGGAGTTTGTGCGATTATGATGTTTGAAATATGGAGAAATCCCAATACTAGAACTAGTCGGGTAATGTAATTTTTCATATAGCTAGTTTTTTAGGATTTAGTAAACATATAAAATTTACTACGTTTATACGGTATATCCGATCAAGTATTACTTGTCAATAATCATATATATAACAAATCAATGTTTAAAACTCCTAGCTGTACTTGATGATTTGTTGAAATTATATATAAAACTATACGTTTTTATTAGGGTTTAGTACCTTTGCGACTATGTTAGAAAACAAAAATCAAACAAGAACTTCATTAGAGGAATTAGGTGAATTTGGATTAATAGATCACCTTACAAAACACTTTGAAATTACTCATAAAACTACTGTAAAAGGAATTGGTGATGATGCTGCTATATTAAATTTTTCAGATCAGCAAGTTGTAATAACAACAGACCTTCTGGTAGAAGGAGTACATTTTGATTTAAGTTATGTTCCTTTAAAACATTTAGGATATAAAGCGGTTATGGTTAATCTTTCTGATGTGTATGCGATGAATGCAGATGCTAGTCAGATTACAGTATCTATTGCGGTATCTAACCGTTTTCCATTAGAAGCTCTAGAAGATTTATATGTAGGTATTCAAACAGCTTGCAAGAATTATAAAATAGATTTAATAGGAGGTGATACTACATCTTCTTCAACGGGTCTTGTTATAAGCGTTACTGCTATAGGACAGGCTCCAGTAAATAAAATCACATCAAGATCAACAGCAAAACCTAACGACCTTATTGTTGTGACTGGTGATATAGGAGCTGCTTATATGGGATTGCAAATTTTAGAAAGAGAAAAAGCTGTCTTTAAAGTAAACCCTAATAATCAACCAGATTTAGAACAATATGCATATATAGTAGAACGTCAATTAAAACCAGAAGCAAGAAAAGATATTATTGCTCTATTAGCTTCTTTAGAAGTAATTCCTACTTCTATGATTGATATAAGTGATGGGCTGTCTTCAGAAATACTACACATATGTAAAAACTCTAAGGTGGGATGTAACCTATTTGAAGATAAAATACCTTTAGATCCACAAGTTATAAATACATGTGAAGAGTTTGAACTAGATAGTACAACCATTGCTTTAAGTGGAGGAGAAGATTATGAACTATTATTTACAGTAGATCAAGATGATTACCCTAAGATTAAAGCAAATCCTAACTTAACAGTTATTGGTCATATAACGAGTAAAGATGAAGAGGCACATCTTATTACTCGAGGGAATACTAAAATTCCTCTTGTCGCTAGGGGTTGGAATGCATTAAAGTCTGATGATTAACGAGCAGCTAATTTTCTAGTATAAAAATTTTCATACACCTCGTTAATACGTCGTAATTTTGGGGTAAGTGGAGTATAGTGTCCATAACCATCTAATGTGAATTGCTTTTTACAGTTTGCACATTCAAATTCTTTGATATTAGACTCATATCTTTTTGTGATACGGTACTTATGTCCAAATACTTTACATTGTAGATTTGAGAATGGGCTGTATGTAGGTTCTGTTTTAGTTTTGGTTGTGTTCATAGGGCTTGGGGTTTTAATTGATACTAATATATAAAAAATCCACAAACAACACAAAAATATCGACGAAATACACTATATTTTAACAATTAAAGATAATTTGCTAACTTTTTGTGATATAAAACAGCATGATTTTATAATATACTTGTTAATTTTAAAATTCTGTAGTTCTTTATGATTCTATCTTATACTTGTGTAGAGGAAGAAGTTATGATAAGAAATTTAATAGTAAGTTAAGTACTTGCTTTCTATTGGAAATATGACTCATATGACCTCCTTTAATAATTTCAAATAGATCTAAATGAGAAGCAAATTTTTCTTTTTGCTCTTGAGCTTCTATAATCCAATCGCTTTCCCCTAGAATCATCCCTTTTTTAAAAGAAGCAGTTTTCCAAAATAATGAAGAGTCTTCTCGTAATCGCATTCCGTCATTAGAAGCAATATATCCTTGTACTGGAGTTTGAAGTGCTTCCGTAAGAGCATATTCTATATCTTTTGTATATGTTTCTTTAGTAGTAGGATCAAAAAGATTAATAAAAGACATCCGGACAAGCTGTTCAAATTGAGTTTTTGCCATAGTATTGGCTCGTATCCGGAGTTGTTTACGTTCTTCAAAATCAGCTTCAGGAGTTGAGTTTAATAAACAGAGCGCTTTTATTTTTTTTGGATACGCTTTCGCGAAAGCTAACCCAACATACCCTCCCATAGAATGCCCAATGATTGTTATCTCTTCTAATTGTAATTTGCTGATAACCTGATATACTGCTGATGAAAAATTATGCATAGTATGTATATATCCTATACACTCAGATTTGCCATGTCCCAATAAGTCAATGCAGATAATTCTATAATTTTTAGTGAGTTCTGGAAGAAATGTATCCCACATAGAACTATTCTCTAAAAAACCGTGTAAGAAGACAATAGGGTTTCCTTTTCCTTGATCTGTATAAAAAATGGTAGTCCCTTTATGTGTAATGTTCATTTTGACTTATCTTGAAACGCAAATATCAAGTAAGCTATGAAATTCACCAAACAAACTTTTGTCACTGCATTTGCATTATTCTCATTATTTTTTGGAGCGGGTAATCTTATTTTTCCTGCTTTTTTAGGATATAATGCAGGTGATGGTTGGTTTATGGTGGCTATTGGATTTGTTATTTCGGCAGTAGTAATACCTATTCTAGCAATATATGGACATGCTAGACTACAAGGAACGATGATGGATTTTGGTAAAAAAGTATCTCCAGTATTTGCTCTCATATATTGTCTTATAGTATATGCAATTTCTATTGCATTGCCTAGTCCCCGCACAGCATCAGTCACCTATGAGATGGCAATACAACCTTATTTTGAGCTTTCTTCTTGGGGATTGAGTTCTATCTATTTTATACTCGTATTATTATTTGTACTTAATCGTTCTAAGATTATGGATATCATAGGAAAGTTTTTAACACCTGGGATATTAATTATTCTAGGGTCTATTATATGTATAGGTCTTTTTGGAGATTATGAGCCTCTAAGTGCTTCTACGTATGCAAGTAACTTAACAAGTGGTATTTTGGAAGGGTATCAAACATTTGATGCTATAGGAGGAGTTCTTGTAGGAGGAGTTCTTGTAGTTTCTCTTGGACTTAAAGGAGTTTCAAAAGAAGAAAGTAAAAGTGTGATTGCTAAAGCTGGATTATTTGCAGGGATCGGATTTGTAATTATGTATGTTGGCCTTATAGCTCTTGGAGCAGCAAATAGCGGTACACTTGATATAGATAATAGAACAGAATTATTAAGCCAACTTAGTTACAATACTCTAGGTAATATGGGAAGGGCAGCATTAGGAATTCTTGTGGCTTTAGCTTGTTTTACTACTGCAGTAGGTATTGTGACAGGAACAGCCGATTTTTTTAAAGGATTATTTAATGAGTCTAAAAGAACATATATAATTACAGCAATTATCAGTTGTGTTCTAGGAGTTGTTATGGGACAATTTGATGTGCATTATATCGTTGAGGTAGCCATACCGGCACTAATGTTTATTTACCCTATTACGATTGCACTCATTTTATTAAATGTATTACCAGAGAAATACGCCTCCCATATTGTTTTTAAAGCAGTAGTGGCTGTGACAATTTTATTTAGCCTACCAGATTTTTTATCAACGATAGGGTTTGCAGATAGTGTAAAATCTATACAAGAGTTTTTGCCTCTTGGCACAATAACATTAGGATGGTTGTTACCTGCAGTTATTACTTTTAGTATCGTAAATATATTATCATATAAAAAAGAATCAATTACTTAAGAATGCACATCACTTTTAAGGTTTTTAATTGCAGAAAAAGCTCTATCTACTAGGTAATCTTTGACAAGTATAGTAAATTCATTTGTAGTAGAAACTACTTCATGTAATGGAATCCCATCCCAAGCTAGCCGTTTAAATAATTGATAATATAACCCAGGAACTGTAGAGTTGTCATGTGGTAAATTAATGCTAATAGCTGATAACTTTTCTTGAATCCCTAATTGAATCTCTTTTGTGAAACTTTCTTTGATCTTATCTCTTTCTGAAGAAGATATAATAATATTACTCTCTAAAATTCCTCTCGTAAAAGCATAAAAAATACTTCTATCTGTCGTAATGTTTTCTAGAATCTTTGCGTGACTTTGTATTAATGTAGGGGAATTCTGAAATGTGAAATCAGTAAGATTTGATCGGACGGTAATATCTCCTAAATTTTTTAAAATGTGTTGCATCTTTTGAGTATTACTTGCATGAGGCGGCGGATTGTAACGACGTAAAGCCATCATGATAGCACCCGTTTTTACAGATTTATGCAATCTCTTTTCTATGAGTGGTTGTAAATGCTCAGCTAATGCAGAAAAGTTGATAATGTTTCTAGATAAAGCTTCTTCTATAAAGGGTTGTGTGATAATAATTTCTTCAACACAAGAGGAGATAGTTTTCATAATTGTTAATTAAATAACACTTTGTGCAAAATTAGAATAATTTTGTCATTTATTTATGATAATAGATATGTTAAGAATATTTTTGTGCTGTAAAAGAGTTAAAAATGCGTGTATTAAAGTTTGGAGGTACATCTGTTGGGTCTATAGAAAACATGGCTCAAGTAAAAGATATCATCCATGATCAGGAGAAAAAAATAGTTGTTCTATCTGCTATGTCAGGTACAACAAATGCATTAGTTACAATTTCTGAACATATTAAAAACAAACAGAATAGTAAAGCTTCTGTACTTATAGATACATTAGAAATTTCTTATACATCAACCATTCAATCATTATTTTCTAGTGAGGAAGTATTGTATGAAGTACAAGAATATGTACAAGATATATTTTCTTACTTAAGAACAGCTCTTGATAAGAAATACGATCAATTACTATGTAATACGATTGTGTCGTATGGAGAATTATTATCTACATATATATTTAGTGCATATATTCGTCAAGAAGGAGTGAAAGTTCAGTTATTACCAGCACTGGATTTTATGAGAATAGATAGAAATAATGAGCCGGATAATTTTTATATCCGTCAAAATATACATAGAATTATAGATGAATTACCTGTGGCAGATGTATATATAACACAAGGCTTCATTTGTTTAGACGTAGATGGGAATGTATCTAATCTAAAACGTGGCGGAAGTGATTATACAGCGACTATTATTGGAGCAGCTATACGAGCAGAAGAAGTACAGATATGGACAGATATAGATGGTTTTCATAATAATGACCCTCGTTTTGTAAATAATACGACTCCAATATCAAACTTGTCATTTGATGAAGCAGCAGAGCTTGCTTATTTTGGAGCAAAAATTCTACATCCTCAAACAGTAACACCTGTAAGAGAATTAGATATTCCTGTACGATTAAAAAATACTATGGAACCTGATTCTTATGGTACATTTATTACAAATAGCGTACATGGAGAAGGAATCAAAGCAATTGCTGCAAAAGATGGAATTACGGCAATCAAAATAAAATCGGGTAGAATGCTATTAGCTCATGGATTCTTAAAAAAAGTATTTGAAATTTTTGAGAGATATGAGACTTCTATTGATATGATTACAACATCAGAAATAGCAGTGTCATTAACAATAGATGATGCAACACATTTAGATGCTATTGTAGAAGAATTAGAACGATTCTCTTTTGTAGAGGTTGATAATCAGCAATCCATTATTTGTTTGGTAGGTAATTCTATCATTTATAACAATCAAACTCATAAACTTTTTCAAATCCTTCAAGATGTTGACGTACGTATGATTTCTTATGGAGGTAGTAATAATAATATTTCTCTATTGATCCATTCAGATCATAAAATAGATACCCTACAACGGTTACATAGATATCTTTTTGAGTCTATTACTGTGTAAAATAAATGAAAAAGGAAGTTAGTTTATTTTATTTATTATTTGTTGAGAGAGGCTACTTAATTTTAAGTAGCCTCCTTTGCTTTACAGATTACGATTAGAACTTTGTGATGAAGGTTGTATGTACAATAAAATATAGCATTCCATGGATTTTAACGTAGCCGCTACAGTTAAACTCAAAAATGTAGTGTAACAAACAGTATATTTTGCAGTAAGTTCAAGCTGCAATAGATTTTCT
>CAYYSK010000006.1:18393-34852 GCA_964474345.1 uncultured Flavobacteriaceae bacterium | reverse complement strand
ATGCCCACAAGAAACAGAGGAAAAGAAGGACGAGATGATCTCTTATTTGGAGATTCAAAAATGCAGCAGAGAGTAAAAGAAGCTGTCACAGATGTATCTTACCTCTTATCTAGAGGGTTTTCAGAAAAATCATCTGTTCAACTGGCAGGCAATCGGTATAAACTCAATGCAAGACAACAAAAAGTCGTACAAGGAATGAGTGCTGCAACATCACAAGTAACACAGCGTAAAAGCACACAAGTTACCATAGATCAACTTAAAGATCAAACGGTGATCATCGATGGTTTTAATATCATTATTATTTTAGAAAGTTTTCTTTCTGGCGCCTATGTTTTTAAAGGTATAGATGATTGTTATCGAGATATTTCTAGTGTACACGGCACTTATAAACGTGTACAACAAACACAGGAAGTACTTATAACTGTGGGAGACTTTTTACAAGAAGCACAGGTTAAGAACGTTATTTGGGTCTTTGATCAGCCTGTGAGTAATAGTGGTCGTATGAAAACGATGCTGGGTGAGCTTTCGCGAAAGCGTAATTATGCATGGCACTCTATTCTTGAGTATAACCCAGATAAGGTACTTGCAGAAAGCACACATATAGTTGCCAGTTCTGATGCTTGGGTTCTCGATAGAGTAAAACGATGGTTTAATCTTTCTGGAACGATTATAGAAGCACATTCATCTAAGAATTCTGAACTCATTCTAACACCTCATTAAATACATTCAAAAAACTTACTGAAACTACTGAATATCAAACTATTCATTGTTCGTTTTAGGTATAAAATAGTTTAGATTTGATATATAAACATTATAAAAAATCTAGTTATGAGAATACGTAAAATGTCTTTGATTATAGGAATTTTTGCATTTGTGATAAGTAGCTGTGCAAGTCTTTATGATCATTACACCTATACAGAAACAATTGCCACAAAAATACAAACGTTAAGCTTAATCGGTCAAAGTAACGAAGCATTTGCAAGTCATAATGCAGAGGTAACTGCTTTAAAAATTCAAATGCAAAAGATGCTGGCTTATGAAGAAGGGAAAAGCAAAAACGATATCACTGTCAAAATGTGGAGACTCATAAATAATGAAAAGAAACTTATAGGGAGTTATCTGACATTATGGGAAGAAAAAAGAATCTTAAGTCCTGTCTTTATAAATGAAGCGAAATCACAGATTGAAGAAGCTTTTGACATTTTGATAGCTTATGAAGAAAAAAAGAATAAAGAAACAGAAACTGCTATCACTGATTTTATTGGTAACCTAAAAGAATAACACAATGGATTTTAATAAATTATTTAAAGAATTAAAAGAAGAAATCACTGATCTTGCTAAAGAAAAATTTGATGAAAAAGGTACTGTTATTGTTCAAGATATGCAGGAATATCTGGCGTATTCAAAAGAGAAATTACAGAAATGGGCAAACTTATTTAAAAATAAAAGGATAGATAAAGAGGAATTAGCTTGGTTGCTTAAAAGCCAGAAAAACCTCTTATTATTAAAATCTCTTCAGAATCTCGGAATAAGCAGTATTAGTCTAGGTCACTTTAAGAATAAAATTGTTGATACCGTACTTTCAAAAATTATAGTTCATGCTACATAAGCATCCACTATAAGATTAATTTTTAAATACTATAAAAGCGTCATGAAAAATTCATGACGCTTTCGTTTGTGTGGTGCGTTTTAAAAATATTAACAACCTGTACCTTGATAATTTGTAGCTCCATCTTCTGGACAAGGATCATCACACGATTGTGTAATTAATACTAAATAAGGTACTCCTGCTGGTCTAAAAACACAAACACAGCACTCATCTAATGGAAAAGGAAATCCCATCCCTCCATTAATAGATTTTTGTTCCTTCTTGCTTAACTTTTGTGCGCCAATAATACTTGACATCTTTTTTAACATAATGATATATTTTGGTTAATTAGAGTATATAGGTATAACCTATTTCATTTAAAAACAATGAATACATCGCTATTTTGAAGAATCTAGGGATGTGTTTTTTAACATTTATCTAATACATTATTGTTATATTAATTTAAAAATTAAGAAACATGAAAAAACTAAAAGAAAAAAGACCTTTAAGTACTTTTGTGAAAAACACAATAGTTAATTCTCGAGTAATAGAAGGAGGAACATTTAATTCAAGTCTAGGCATAAGTAATATACTTCAAGGAAAGGCAAGTAGTTAATATTTAAATAAGAAAAATTACAAAAAAAGTAATATTGATTTATTACACACAGGTTTTTAAATTAATTACAAAAACGTTATGATAACATCATAGCGTTTTTTGTTTTTATAACTAAAGCAAAAAACGAATATTTGTATATATCTATATATCAATATATTATGCATACATACAATTAATTATAAAAATCACACAATCATCTTTTGATTTATGTAATTAATCGATCAAAAAAATAACTTCATCTTTATTTTTCTGACAAGGTATCCAGAAAACACCTTAAAAAAAAGGGACATTTACCCTCTATATATCAAGTACTTACGCTCTCATTACTTCTTTAATCATTTGGTAATTTTATAAATCTAAAAAGTGCCATTCTCTAATTAGTATCTATATACCAGTCGTAATGATTTTTGAAACACTACAAGTTATTAAGGAAGAAGTAAACTCTTATTTTGATGGGAGTATAGTCTCTTTAGAAAATATAGCAGTTATAGAAACTGATAGCGAAGGTGGTGGAGATAGTAGTGATGTTGTCTTATCTCTTATCAATATGCAAGAGGAGTTTACTTTAAAAAATGTCTCCAATCACTATATAAACAATACCGAAGTAAACTATAAAAACCCAAAGGTCAATTTAAATCTATACATCCTTTTTAGTAGTGTTAATACACTTTATGATGAGTCTTTAAAAAACCTCACTAAAGTTGTTGAATTTTTCCAAGGAAAAAAAGTTTTTACACAAGATAATACAAGTTTTAATCGGGAAGGAGATATGATGAATATTGGAGATTTTGAATTTGTAGTAGATCTCTATACGCCAACATTTGAAGAACTCAATTATATATGGGGAACCCTTGGAGGAAAACAATACCCATCAGTCATTTACAAAGTCACTTTACTAATCATAGAACGAGATTTCATTTTTGAAAAAGGTAAAGTAGTTACAGGATTAAGCAGCGGATTAAAAAACAGATAATATGTTCTATAAAGCTCTTTTTAATATCAATATACATCACGGCTATTTTTTAGATAGTGGAGATAAAAAATATCTTCCTATAGAAGAAGATGACAATGAATTAAGTGATATAGAAAAAGAAAAAGCATTAATCGAGTATACGATAGACAAGTATTTGAAACTAGTTCCTACTAAAACTACCCAGAATATTTATCAAAATCACCGCATGTTATTGCGTCCTCATAAACAAGGATTCAGGTTATTACTTTCTACTATAGAAGAAGAAGACAAATTTATACCCATCATCCCTTTGAATGACGATGTTGTGTTCACTTTTGAAATACGTGCTAAAGACCCCTATTTTAATAACTACACAGATCTGATAGATATTTCTAAAAATAGGATGTATTTATTCTCTAATATAGTTCCTGAGGATCAAATAGCTGATTTTGAAAATATTTATGAAAATAATGGAGGTCCTATTGATAATCGCTTTTTATTAGAAGCCCCCGCTACAAGGGATATACTAAAAACTATTGCTGCAGAAGATGATTTCCTTCAAACTACCACAATAGAGCAATTCTCTATTACAAATGTTATTAGAGTCATAGAAGCAGATAACACTTTAACAGAAACTCAAAAAGAAAATCAAGTTAAAAATATTCTCAATGCACTTATCCAAGAAAAAAAGAAACAAGGTATTATTGGGTATATACGCTTATCTGTTAAAGGAGATGATGACAATCACGTACTAGCCTTTGATGATACTGACCCAAATAATATCATTCAGCATGTACTAGAGACTCCTCCTGAATTCACTTTAAGTTTTATAAACAAAAAAACCTTTTGGAGATATATCAGTTTATCTGATAAGGTAATGCTTACCACAAATAGCCCAAAATGGTCTGTAAAAAATGGTTTTATAGAGATTAAAATAGAAGATTTTGATGCTGATGGTCTTGAACCTGAGGGCACAAATCCTGAGAACTATGTCTTTCCAAATCCTACAGTAACTACTGTAAAGAAAGAAGAAGACGATTATTATTCTGAAATATTTATTTAAAAACAAAAATTAAACAATTAAAATTATGACACCATACAAAACACCGGGAGTTTACATAGAGGAGATTGTAAAGTTTCCTCCTTCGGTAGCTCAAGTTGAAACGGCAATTCCAGCTTTTATAGGGTATACTGAAAAGGCTACCAATAAAATAACAGGAGATCTAAAAGAAGTACCTACTCGCATCACTTCTATGTTAGAGTATGAAACCTTTTTTGGAGGCGCCAAACCAGAAACAACGATCAAAGTAAACGTAACTGATGTTCTTGTAGATGATGCAAGACAACGTTCTATTGTCGTAGATCAACCTGAAAATCGCGAACCATTCTTGATGTATTATGCTATGCAAATGTATTTTGCTAACGGAGGAGGACCATGTTATATCGTATCTGTAGGGCGTTATGGAAGTGATCTTGATACTGATGACAGCCCAGTATCATCAATCAATAACTCTAATGACTTCAATACAGGGTTGGCGGCCATTAGAAAAGTAGATGAACCTACATTACTTCTTTTTCCTGATGCTACTGCCTTAAGTACAGACAATGAGTTTTATACATTATATAATTCGGCACTAAGTCAATGTAAAGATTTACAAGATCGATTTACCATCATAGATACACGAGGTTATGATGCAGATAGTCCGACAGATCCTAATATTCAAAGTTTAAGAGATGAAACTAGCTCAGAAAAAGACTTCTTAAAATATGGAGCCGCATATTACCCTTTCTTAAGTACAAGTTTAAACTTTGTATTTGATCAAAAAAGCATAGTCATTAATCATATCGATAAAGGAGATCCTCAAGCTAAAATTGTCATTACTGATAATATCAATAATATTGATTCTGATATTCCAGGAGCTATTTCAGATGTAAGCGACAAAGCAGTGGCAGATTTAGCAGGATCCTTAGCAGATGTAGCCAACTATTTATACAATATAAATACAGGTAAAGAAGGATTAAACCTAGCTGAAAGAGGCGGTGAAGGCAAAGAGTATTCAGGAGCTAGACCTTTGACATTACATAGTAGACTTACTACGTTATTAACTGACCTAGGTTCTTTAATTGCTGTTAAGAAAAACATCAATATCGAAGCAAATGCTGCAATATCTGCATTATCTGACGAATTAGGAGCAACAGCAGACGTTGCTGATATTCAAACACAGCTAGATGTATTCAATTTACTTTTTGAAGATGCAAATACTATAGAACCTATATATGCTGAATTAACAAAATTAACAATCAATCTAAAGAAATTTATAGATGAAGGGAACTTAACAAAAGTGACAAATGTTACAGAAAATAACACATCGAATATTGTTGCTGAAATCACAAAACTAATCACAGTAGATATGTCGGCTGCTGCGCCAGCAGAAATTACACCAATTCAAAATTCTGATGCAACTATTTTGGATGGAATCGAAGTAGCTTGGACTTCGTTACGAGATGCTATTCTTGATGAAGCAGCTGCAGGTGATCAAAATATTAACTTAGATACTAATAATGGTGAATTACACGGACGAAGCTTAGCTTCACTAGAAATATCTGATAATGAGGCATACAATCAAATTTTAACTGAGATAGGAAACTTACCGTTAGAACTACCTCCTAGTAGTGCTATGGCTGGAATTTATGCAAGAGTAGATTCTGATAGAGGTGTTTGGAAAGCTCCTGCAAATGTAAGTTTAAACTATGTTATTGAGCCAACTGTTCAAGTTTCACATGATGATCAAAGAGATTTAAATGTAGATGTAAATGCAGGTAAATCAATTAACGCCATTAGAGCATTTGTAGGAAAAGGGAACCTTGTATGGGGTGCTAGAACATTAGCTGGAAATGACAACGAATGGCGCTATATCTCAGTACGACGTTTCTTTAATATGGCTGAAGAGTCTATTAAAAAAGCAACAGAACAATTTGTTTTTGAACCTAATGATAAAAATACTTGGGTACGTGTAAAAGCAATGATAGATAATTTCTTAACACAACAATGGAGAGCTGGAGCACTTGCAGGGCCTACTCCAGATAAAGCATTTTATGTAAATGTAGGATTAGGTGAGACAATGACTGCCCAAGATATTCTAGAAGGGAATATGATTATTGAAATTGGAATGGCAGTTGTACGTCCAGCAGAGTTCATTATTCTAAAATTCTCTCATAAAATGCAGGAAGCTTAGTACAATTTATTTCGCTTAAAGCGAAGTAAACTACCTCGGGGCAAGCCCACGAGGCATTTATACAAAACTGAATTTTAATTTCGAGGCAAGCCTCGGGGTATTAAACCTTTTGGCGGTGCCAATAAAAAACATTCAAAAAATAATTTTAAAACATAAAATATCATGGCAACATATCCATTACCAAAGTTTCATTTTAAAGTAACTTTTGGAGACACAGAGTTTAATTGTACAGAAGTCTCTGGGTTAGATTTTGAAGTAGAACCAATTGAATATAGAGCAGGTGCAGATAATGTATATCATAAAACAAAGCAACCTGGAATGAATAAATATAGTAACATCACTATAAAAAGAGGAACTTTTGTTGATAAAAGCAAAGAATTTTATAGCCAGTGGGTGAAGACAGTATACTTCCAAGAAGGTGAAGAACAGTATCGTGGAGATCTTACTATTAGTTTACTAGATGAAAAACATGAACCTGCTGTAACGTGGAAAGCAGAAAATGCGTGGCTTATGAAAATACAATCTACTGATCTAAAAGCTGACGGTAACGAGATTGCAATTGAGACTGCAGAATTTGTTCACGAGAAATTAGCACTAGTATAGCATGGCAACCTATTATCCTCCCATAGGGTTTCATTTTAAAGTCGAATTCTCTGGAATCTCGAACAAAGAAAATGATCATCAATTTCAGTCGGTTTCTGGTCTATCTGTAGATCTGGAAACCGAAGAAATTGCCGAAGGTGGCGAAAATAGATTTAAACATAAGATTCCTGTCAGAACCAAGTACCCAAATTTGGTTCTCAAACGAGGATTGCTTATAGATTCTGGAGTCATTACCTGGTGTAGAGATGCATTAGAAAAATATGACATCAAGCCTATAAATCTAACGGTAAGTTTACTAGATGAAAAACACGAGCCATTACAGACTTGGAAAATTACACACGCATATCCTGTAAAATGGAATGTAGCTGATTTTAATGCCGAAGAGAACAAAGTGGTTATTGAAACACTAGAAATATCATATAACTATTTCAATATACTATAATCTGATGCCTATAGAAATTAAAGAACTCTACATTAAAATCAATGTAGATGAAGAGACAAGTGCTAATCGACAACCAATAACGGGTAGTAGTAGTCAAGACACTTCTGCAATTATAGCAGCTTGCATAGAAGAGGTAATGGAAAAACTTAAGGAACAAAAAGAACGCTAGAAATCATGAATGAAGGAAAGTTACAGAAATTAGTGATACGAAGCTTTAAGGACGAACGGTTTGAAGATGAAATTTCAAAGTATACTGCCTTATTAAACCCCTCAACATATTCAGAATCATTTAAGGCAGAATATAAAACCGATCAAGCTTCTGGAACAAGTAGTGATGCTCCTCAATACACGAGATCATTACCCTCTGAGTTAGACTTAGAATTTCTTTTTGATAGAACAGGTGTTATCATCCATTATGGAGACGATCCAGAATCTAGCTCTGATGATACTGTATATAAAGATCAAGGAAATGGGATTATAGAAGATATTGCAAACTTTAAGAAAACAGTATATGATTATAATGGAGAAAAGCATAAACCCAATTACTTAACTGTAAGTTGGGGGGCTTTACTCTACAAGGGGGTTCTTACAGAATTATCAATAGAATATAAGCTTTTTAAAGCTGATGGTACTCCTATAAGAGCCATTGCAAAGGCAAAATTTATCTCTTTTGAAGATCATAAAAAAAGAACATCAAAAGAAAATAACCAATCACCAGATTTAACACATTATCGCATGGTAAAAGCAGGAGATACGTTGTCTTTAATGACCCATAGAATCTATGGTGATCCTAAGTATTATCTAGAAGTAGCTAAAGCAAATAATCTAACCAATTTTAGAAAGTTAACACCTGGTCAAGAATTATTTTTCCCACCATTGACAAAAACATCATAAATGAATAATAGCGGCGTCATACAAACATCTAAAAGCCCAGACCTTGTCACTTACAAGGTCTTAACAGAAGGTCAGGAGCTCTCCAATGTGTACCAAGTAAAAAGTATTCTGGTAAAAAAGGAAGTAAATAGAATCCCTATAGCTCAGATTGTATTGGTTGATGGCGAAGCGTCTGAAAGAGAATTTAAATTAAGTAATGAAGATGTATTAATTCCAGGGAAGAAAATAGAGATTACCGTAGGGTATCACTCTGATGAAGAAACCATATTTAAAGGAATCATTATTAAGCATAATCTTAAAATACGTTCTAAAGCAACACATCTTATTATTGAGTGTAAAGATGAAGCAGTAAAAATGACCATAGGCAAAAAAAGCACCTACTTCTACGAAAGTAAAGACAGTGAAATTTTTGAAGAGCTACTTGGTAATTATTCTTTAGACAAAGATGTTGAAGCAACAAATTATGCACATCCAGAGCTTATTCAATACAATGCTTCCGATTGGGATTTTATGGTTGCAAGAGCAGAAGCAAATGGAAAATTATGTTTTATAGATGATGGGAAAGTTACTATTGCAGCACCAGATGTTAGTCAATCTGAAGTAGAAACGATCACTTTTGGAGCTTCTATGCTAGATTTTGATGCTGAGATTGATGCCAGACATCAAGTTAAAAAAGTGTCTTCCTATGGATGGAATCATGCAGATCAGGAATTACTAGAAATAGACGGAAAAGACCCTTCTATATCATTAAATGGAAATATCTCCACAAGTGACTTGCAAGATATCATAGGATTAGAAACTATGGAATTAAGACATGGAGGCGCAGTTACTGATACAGAATTACAAGATTGGGCAGATGCCAAATGGTTATTCCAACAACTTTCAAAAATACGTGGTCGTGTAAAATTTCAAGGAATCTCATCTGTAAAACCTAATACCATTTTAAAACTTGAAGGCGTTGGAGATCGTTTTAATGGAAATGTATATGTTACAGGAGTAAGTCATACCATTTCTGAAGGAAATTGGAGTATAAATGCTCAATTTGGATTAAATCCAGAGTGGTTTTCTGAGACCTTTGATATCCATGCAAAACCTGCATCAGGGTTACTCCCTGCAATCGCAGGATTACAAATAGGTATTGTTTCTCAGTTAGAAGAAGATCCAGATGGCGAAGAACGCATCTTGGTACAAATCCCTATCATTAATAATGAAGAACAAGGTATTTGGTGTCGTGTTTCATCACTAGATGCTGGTGAAAACAGGGGTACTTTTTTTAGGCCTGAAATCGGCGATGAAGTCATTATAGGATTCATTAATGAAGACCCAAATGATGCTGTGGTATTGGGAATGTTACATAGTAGTGCAAAACCAGCACCTATTACAGCAAGTGATGACAATCACGAAAAAGGATTTATCACAAGAAGCGAAATGAAAGTAGTTTTTGATGATGATAAAAAATCAATCAACATCTCTACTCCTGCCGGTAAACTCATAGCCCTTGATGAAGATGCAGGAACTATTGTCATAGAAGATGATAACTCAAATGTAATTACAATAGATAGTGATGGCATTAGTATGGAAAGTGCTGGAGATATAGCTATAAAAGCATCTGGAGATGTCACTATAGAAGGAACCAATGTAGAAATTACTGCGAATGCAGAATTTAAAGCAGAAGGGTCAGCAGGAGCTGAGGTATCCACTAGTGCTATTGCCGTTTTAAAAGGATCCTTAGTACAAATAAATTAAATAATCTGTTTTACGCTTTCGCGAAATGCTATACTGAGCCAGTCGAAGTAGCGTAAAAACAACAAATAAAAATATGGGAGCACCAGCCGCAAGAATAACAGACATGCACGTATGCCCTATGGTTACAGGAGTGGTGCCTCACGTAGGGGGCCCTATTTTACCTGCAGGAGAACCAACAGTATTAATAGGCAATTTACCAGCTGCAAGAGTAGGCGATATGGCAACGTGCGTAGGGCCTCCAGATAGTATCGTTGCAGGATCTGCATCTGTACTTATAGGAGGAATGCCTGCTGCTCGTATGGGAGATTCGACTGCACATGGAGGGACTATTGTTTTAGGAGAACCAACAGTATTAATAGGATAATTATGGACATTAAAAATTCATTTTTAGGAACAGGATGGGCTTTTCCTCCAGAGTTTGTAAAAGAACAAAAGCAAACCAAAATGACTTCTAATGAAGAAGACATTAAAAGTAGTTTGCACATTTTACTTACGACACGATTAGGAGAACGTGTCATGCTTCCTGAATATGGTTGTAATCTAGAAGAATTGTTGTTTGAATCTCTCACTAGAACACTCATTACTTATACTGTAGATTTAATAAAGACTGCTATTCTATATCACGAACCTAGAATAGATGTAATTAAAATAGACATTTCAGAAACAGACCCTCTAGAAGGAAAACTAATTATCACCCTAGATTATATAGTGAGAGCTACCAATTCAAGAACTAATGTAGTATTCCCATTCTATAAAGAAGAAGGAACCGATATATAAACAAGACAATGGGCAAGTGTAACAACATAGATAATATCTTAAAAAGAAATGGCACAGGTCAAGAAGAACGTTTTATAACGCAATTAGACCCTACATATTTTGAGTTGAATGACTTTGATGTTGAAGATTGGTTATTTTTTACTTATAATTTTGCAAAGCACGTTAACTATTTTGATATAGCAGATAGCTCAATTACTCAAGGGGATTGGCAAGATTTCTTTAATTGTTTTGATTTTGAAAGTGTCGATATTCCTTTTCGCGAAAGCAGAACATATACACGACAAAAAGAGCATATCACAAAAGTCCTTTCTACGTTTAAAGAAGATGGGAGCTTGACACCTCATCTTACACTATTTATTTGTTTTTTACAGCTTTTGGAGCATTCAAAAAGCAGATTTAATGATATTACAAAACGACATTTAGATTTCTATTATAAGAACATCTTACAAGTAGATAAAAAGGCTGCAACACCAGATAATGTTCATGTCATTTTTGAATTGGCAAAAAAAAGTATTGAAGAGCAAATTGTTACCACTACACAATTAAATGCAAAGCAAGACGCTAACGGAAATCCTTTAATTTATACTACAAATGAAGAACTTATAGCAAATCAAGCGCAGGTAGCTTCTCTTAAATCAATTTATAATGACAACTTACTTAAAGAGATAAAGGCAAGTCCTGTGTCCAATACACTTGATGGAATTGAAGAACCACTCCCAGAAGAAGCGCCTTATTGGTTACCATTTGGATATACTTCTGATGAAGAAAAATACACCCAACTTCCAGATGCTACATTAGGTTTTGCCTTGAGCTCTCCCCTATTTAATCTTGCAGAAGGTACTAGAACGGTTCAAGTGACATTAGATTTTGATTCTAAAAATCCTACTCCAGATTTTAGACTTGATGCATTTGATACCGAAGATATTCATACTATTATTGATGTATATGGTAGTGGGAAAGAAACTTGGATAGGGCCTCTAAAATTAAAAAAAGAGACTGATCTTATTACAAAAATGACAACAAAAATAGAGGGTAATGATCGATTGATTCTTTCTTTTCAGCTTACTAAAGATATTCCAGCGCTTATAGATTATGATCCTGAATTTTTATTAGAACGATATGATACAACGTTCCCTGTCGTACGTTTTATAATAGATACTTCAAAAAAAACTGGAGTAATAGGTCACGATTTTTACCGTTCGTTGGCAAGTAGGGTTTTAAAATCAATTACTGTAGAGGTAAATGTGCAAGAGGCTTCTTCTGTTCAAACAGAAAATGACAATGGGGTTTTAAAAACTAAAAAGCCATTTTTCCCATTTACACCTATTCCTATAAAAAACAGCAACTTCAGTATTGATTATAAGGAAGCTTTCGCGAAAGCGTGGAATAGCATACGTATTAATTTTACATGGAAGAATACTCCAGAAAATTTTACAACTTGGTATAGTGCTTATAAGAATAGTGCTATAGGTGTTGAACCTAAAAAAGGTGCTATTGTAAAGGATGAGTTTTACTTTACAGCAGAAAAAGAGATTTTACATAAAGAAGATTGGGTATCAGCTGGGGTAACACAAAATTTATTTTTAAACAGGAAAGATAAAGATAAAAAGCATCTGAAGTATGATTGCGTTATTGAAATAGAGAACAATCATTTTGAAATAGACAAAACAGGGCCTATACGTTTACGCTTAAATACTTCTTTTTTACATGATTTGTTCCCCCGTTTATATGCTTCATCACTTATAGGTAATACCACAAGTACTATAGTCTCTAGTAATGGAGAAGCTCCGCTATCAATAGATACTACAACTACTGAAGGGGATATTCCCAACACCCCTTATACCCCTATAGCCGAAGACATTACATTAAGTTATGTTGCTAAAGAAACCAGAGTAGTACAATCACAAACAATACCTCTAGGCAATACCACGTCTCCTACAGTAGTAAATAATGAAGAAGCATATCATCAAGAACGGATTAAACTCTTTCATATTCATCCTTTTGGTCAATGTGAAGAACACAGCTACTTAAAAGCCACAAAAAATATAGAGGGTGAGAATACTTCTAGTTTGGATTCTTATCTATTGCCTACATATTACGAAGGAGGAGAATTATTTATAGGGCTAAAAGATGCAGTAGCACAACAAAATATAGCGCTTTTAATTCAAGTTTTAGAAGGAAGTGAAAATCCTCAAGTGACTTCTTTTGATGATCAAGAAAAGATACAATGGGCAGTTCTTTGCCAAGATACTTGGAAAAGTCTAACAAATAATATTATATCAGATAATACAGATAATTTTTTGCAATCTGGTATTATTAAATTTTCGATCCCAAAACAGGCAACACAAAACAATACACGATTACCTGAAGGTTATATATGGATAAGAGCAAAGATGCATAGAGCGTATGATGCAGTTTGTAAAGTTATCCATATTCATACACAAGCAGTACTTGCTACGTTTGATAATAATGCAAATGAATTATCTCATATCAACCAAGGTTTATCTGAAGGGACTATTAAAAAATTAATTACTCGTATTCCTCAAGTAAAAGGAGTGATCCAGCCGTATACTTCATTTAATGGAGTGCCAGAAGAATCAGACGCTCGTTTTTATAGAAGAATTAGCGAACGCTTACGTCATAAAAATAGAGCTATTACGCTTTGGGATTATGAACACATTATTCTACAAGAATTTTCAGAAATATTTAAAGTTAAGTGCTTAAATCACACGTATATAGAAGATGAAAATGATACTACAAAAGACAATTATATTGCTGCTGGACATGTGACATTGATTGTCATTCCTGATAGTATAAACAAAAATGTTTTTGATATCTATCAACCACGTGTAAGTAAAGGATTAATCAATACTATTAAAGAGTTTATTAATAAACATAATTCTTTACATATAAATGCAGTTGTCATTAATCCTAGATATGAAGAGGTTAGAGTTACACTAGAAGTTGAATTTTTTGAAGGATATGATGCGCGTTTTTATAGTAAGCAACTTGGCGAGGATATAAGAAACTTTCTTTCTCCTTGGGCTTTTGGCACTACTCAAGAAATTGTTTTTGGGGTTGATCTTCATAAAAGTGTTCTAATAGATTATATAGAAAAACTACCGTATGTAGACTATTTACAAAATGTAAGAATGCAGAAAGATGATGTCTTAGCAGACAATATTGTAACACCTTCTAATCCAAGATCTATTTTAGTCTCTGCCAAGTCTCACAATATACTGCCTATTACAAAATCATGTGACGATATAAAAACAGAATAAAAACTATCATGCCAGTAATTAACACACATACAGCCATTCCAAAAAACGTCGCAACAAATGACGATTTAGATTTTCATTATCTAAAAAAATTAGGGATAGAATATATAGAAGAATTAGGAGGTAGTCTATGGACAGATTTTAACTCTCATGATCCAGGTATTACTATGCTAGAGATGCTATGTTATGCTATTACTGATTTAGGCATGCGTATTGACCTTCCTATTGAAAATCTATTGGCATCAGAAAACAAAGAAGAACAATTATCCAATCAGTTTTACAAAGCTTCTGATATATTTCCCACAAAGCCAGTAACTACAGAAGATTATAGAAAATTATTTATAGATATAGAAGGTGTAAGAAATTGTTGGCTTAGAATTGCTAATAAAACGATATATGTAGATTGTAAGAATGACACTTTATCGTATGATGAATTTGCATTTTCTGATATTCCAGAGGCATTTCAGAAAAATTATAATCTAAAAGGGCTTTATACATTATTTGTTGACTTTGAAGGTATTGATGATGATTTAACGCCTGAAGAAAGAAGTATTGAAATTAATAAGATCAGTGATCTAATTTTAGAAAAATATCATCAAAACAGAAATCTTTGCGAAAATCTTATTGACATTAAAGAGGTACCTGAGCAAGAGGTCGCTGTATGTGCGAGTATTGAGGTTATGCCTGAAGCAGATGAAGAATTAATTCACGCAAAGATTTTAATAGCAATTAAAGATTATTTTTCGACAACACTTCGCTTTTATTCTATAAAAGAAATGCTCGATAAAGGATATTCACCAGATGAAGTATTTGATGGTCCTTTTATACTTGACAATGGGTTTATCGATTCTAAGGAATTAAAAGATGCCGATTTACGTAGTGAAGTACGCTTATCTGATATTATGAAATTAATCATGAATATAGAAGGTGTTAAACATATTAATGACATATCCATAAATAATTGTGATTCTGAAGCAGAGGTTTTAAGTGAGTGGCTCATCTGTATTCCTGCAGACACAAAACCTGTGCTATGTGATAAAAGTAATTTTAATTACAACAAAGGAGTACTTTCTTTAAATATTAACCACAAACAAGTAAGTATCTATGAAGATCAATTAAGAAAAAACACTCAATTTGAAAACATAGTTTCAGAAGAAGAAAAAGATCTTACTTTTCCTCAAAGCACATACCTCGCTCCCGAAAATTACACAACTATTCAAAACGATTTTCCAGAAACCTATGGTATTGGTCAATCGGGTTTATCTGCAATAGCAACAACTAAAAGAAAAGTGCAATCAAAACAATTGAAAGGGTATTTACTTTTTTTTGATAAAATATTAGCTAGTTATTTTAAACATTTAGGAAACGTAAGGCAATTACTTTCTATTCGAGGGGGTCTAGACAAAACCTATTTTACGCAAGTAGTTGAAGACATTAAAGATTTTGACGAGATCGTAAAAGAATATCCTACAATAAATATTGATATAGCTAATGAAGAGTTAACACAGTTACTTTTTGAAAAACAAGATGATACAATAGCACGTAAAAATAAAATAGCTGACCATTTATTAGCTCGATTTGCAGAAAAATTTGGGGATTATACGTTTCTAATGAAAACATTATTTGGTAGTACAACAGATGAAATCGTACTTGCTAATAAAAATGATTTTTTAAAGGACTACATCACTATAAGTTCAGGAAGAGGAAGTGCTTTTAATTATTACAAACAGTCTGAAGATGATCTGTGGTATAACGGTGTTGTTACTGATGACAATAAGTATAAAGAAAATGTTTCTGGGGCACAAAAAAGAATAGCGCGCTTAGTAGGAATAAAAAATTATAATAGAAGAACCTTAAGCTCTTCTTTTGTAAACGTATACTCACTGAAAAACAAAAAATTAGAAACCGTTTTCAGATGGCGCATTAAAGATGAAAATAAAGCCATTATCCTATCTGCAACAGAAGAGTATAAAACGGCTAACGCGGCTACTAAAGAATTATATTTTGCTGTTTTTCAAATCATTCAAACTTCTGAAAAAGAAGTAGAAAATACATTTAAGAAAGGAATTAAAGATGATACTATTATTGGAAATATACGGATACATACTTCAGATAGTGGTAAGTATTCTTTTGACATCATTAATAAAGAAGAAAAAGTATATAGTAAAGATCATATCATAGCAAAACAATTCAGGTATTATGATCAGGTCGCAGAAATAAAAGAGGCTATACTGGAGATCATATCCTTTATGAAATTCAAATTTACCGAAGAGGGGATCTTCCTCGTAGAACATATGTTATTACTCCCTGAGTTTCCTGAAGAAGAT
>CAYYSK010000006.1:0-18293 GCA_964474345.1 uncultured Flavobacteriaceae bacterium | reverse complement strand
GAAATGCCTTTTATGCCTATCTGTACTGACAATTGTGAAGATACTTGTAGTATAGATCCCTATTCGTACAGAGTGAGTATTGTAATTCCAGGGTACACGTATAGATTCTCAAATCCAGATTTTAGAAATTATATGGAAAACATCATCAAAGAAGAATTGCCTGCTCATATACTTCCTAAAATTTGTTGGGTTGGACATCGCGAAAATGACTTAAAAAATATAAAAGAGCAATCCCTACAAGAATTAGAAAATGAAAAAAACGTAACTCTTGAACAGTTAGATAAGCAAATTGATACAATACAAAATGAGGACCTCACACAAGAAGAAAAAGATATTCAAATAGCGACAATAGAATTGCAAAAACTAGAAGCGTCGCTTTTAATTGAAAGAAGAAAAAATAAATATCTGAAAAGCTTTAAAGATTTAGAAGAATTTGAAAAAAACCATTTAAAACAATTAGAAAACGAAGAAGCTATTACACTTCAATTATTAGATGATCAGATAGTCCTGTTACAAAACGAAGTACCACTTACAACAGATATTTTACTACAAATCATTCAATTAAAAGTAGAAAAAATACAGGAATCTCTTCTTAGTGAAAAAGAAAAAATGGAATACTTAGAAAGTATCGAGGATCGAACGAGTGACCTTGTTGAATTTGAAAATAGATATCAAGCATATCTGTTTGCTAAAACATCACTTGGACAAAAACAACCCGAAGAATTAAAAGACTTTTTAACAGCTATTGGAAATCTAAATACAATCTATCCTGTAGGTCGTCTTTTAGATTGTGATGATGAAAATGATGAATTAGAAGGTAAGATCATATTAGGACAAACGAATATAGGAACACTATAAAAAATATTAGGATGAACACAAAGCTAGCGACCATAACGACACAGTATAGTAAATTTAGTGATAATCAAGTCCTGACAAAAGGGCAACTCAATGAGTTTTTAGAATATTTTGAAGATCAAGATCACTTATCTAGAATAAGTTTAAGTGGTGTTGGGATTGTATGTGGTTTTGATATAACATACAATAGTTCTGAAAAAGAAATCTATATTACCAAAGGGTATGGTGTTACTACAGATGGAGATTTATTAGCACTTACAGAGCCTAAAGAACTAGAAGGAGAACAAGAAGTGATTAGTCAAGGTCTTCGGCTTGTTCAAGATGCTTTTAAAGCATACACACATTACAGATCTTTTGATGATAGTAATGCGACTTATCCTCCTTTCTTTCAGGAAGAAACTCAAATAGAACTCTTAGAAATCTTTCCTGAAGAAGATATAGATAGTACCAATACTTCGTATGCAAATCTAAATACATTATCAGAGAGTGAGTTTTCTGAATTAATAAACAACAATATTGTTTTATTATATTTAGAAAACTATGCTAAAAAAGGAGATTTATGTACTGCATTAGACTGCGATAATCAAGGCATAGCACAAATAGCTAAAATACGTGTATTATTAGTTTCACGTGAAGATGCAGAAACAATTGCAAGTGCTGATGCAATTTACAACAAACATAATTGGCAAGAAATTTATAACGACCTACAAGAAGTTGCTGTAAAACGTGATATTCTTAGTGATGAGAATACAAACTCTTCCAAAAATCTTAAAGAAAAATACCATGCTCTTATTAACGACAGTAATACGTTAGGGAATCTTACATCAAGTCTAGATTTAATATTTGACAAGTTTAATAAAGAAGCGATTTCTTCTGATATTACTAATTTATTTAATTTTTCTTCTGAAGATCTAGCGCCTGATTTTCAATATCGTTATGATCTTTTAAAAGATTTGGCAGCTACTTATAGTGAAATCAAAGAATTACTCCTACACATTAATGTAGACTGTTGTCCTGAAATTGGATCATTTCCAAAACACCTTATGTTAGGAAAAGTTACTGAACTTGAGGATATAATAAACTTACGTCATCGCTTTTATAAATCTCCTATCATTGGTCATGAAGACTATAATCTTAAAAGAGTCATGAGTTTACTATCTCGTATCAAAAGCCTAGTAGATAATTATTCTATAAATAATGAAGAAGAGGAAGTAGAAAATGAAGGAATAAAAATCACACCCTCATATACTATGGGAGTTTTAGGAAAAAAAGCGATTCCTTTTTACTTTAATGTTGATACAACACTACTTGAATATTGGGATTTTGATAAAACCGTAAATCAAAGACAGGGTTATAATGTATCCTATCACACTCATGAATTAGCGTCTGATTCACATATTCAAAATGCTTTAAGGTATACAACAAATCAAGATTTTTATCGAATAGAAGGACATATAGGAGAATCAGGACTGGATAGTAAAGATCAAATCATACAGTTAAAAAATACAGAAGCATTAGATTTTGATTGTATTTTATTTAATATAGAAAGTACTGAAAATACTTTTGGTCAATTTGTATCAAAACATCCATCAATTACTCATAAAGCAGGAGTTCAAAAAGGAGGAACTTTTATCCTGCTAGCTTCACAAAATAATATCATCGCTGATTTTAATCTTTCTTATAAGATACCGCAAACAGTTCAACAGGATAGTTGTTGTTTCTTAAAAGAATATAGTTTTCCCTGGATAAGTTCCCTTAAATATCTCAACAATTTATCAAGAAGCTTAAAAGGTACACAAAGTGAAAATAAAGTAATGCCTGAAGCGTATAGACTTCAAATATTACAATACAAAATAAATGGAGAAAATCTGATCAATACATCAACTATTGTGTCAATACCACTAGAAGACGTTTTTCTAAAAAGAGTACATGCCATTACAAAAAGATTAAATGAAAGATTTAACGAAGGGGTTGTCTTTGATTTTAATGAAAGTCAAAAACGATTTGTGATCACAGCAGCAAAAGAAGATACCTATATGATACGATTAAGAGATATCACTTTAGGTTTTAATAACCCTGTCTATACATATAGTACTAATGGTATGTTTAGAAACAACAAAGTGTTTAGAACCAATGCCATGATATGCAGAGATTTAAAGAATTATAATGCATCTTTTTATAAAAATTTACAAGAAAAGATAGCTCCTGTAAATAAAGATGACGATTATGGTACATATGATGAGAAATGGGCAAAATGGACAACACTAACAGAAAGATTATTGTCCAATGAGGTATTAGCAGAAGCCGGATTTACACGGATGATCACAAATCCCCAACAACTTTCTACAGCATTAGAAAATAGCATATTACCTGATCTACTAGGAAGCTTTCAAAGTGTTGTATCCGACAAAATTTTAAGGTTTTACATTGATGGAGATTGGGTCAATGGTACATGGGTAAACAATTTTATGCTTACACATCACAGGCAAAATAGAAACAATACTCATGATGATATTACACTTTTTGTGAATCTTAGAAAATTCTTACACAATGAAACTGGAGTAACAAAAATGTCAATTTATATTGAAAATCAAGAGTATATTCCAGAATTTGATGAACATTTAGAGCAGTACAGCGCTATAGCAGATATCTACTTCTGTATGCTTCCAACGGGTGTTAATGCTTTTAGGCTTAATCCTAGCAATGGAGGAGATTTCAATATTGAACCAATATTCATTGACCCAAGTATTGTAATACAATAAAATGTATGACACCTATAATCATAAATAGTATAATTCAGAGAAATACTTCTTTTGATAGAAGCTATTCTTTATGCAGAGTAGCTTCTATTTTTTTGAAGGGCGTCTATGGTATGATTGAAAAAAGAGATAGTCGTAGTAGAGAAAGTGATTACTTCACTATTGGGCATAAAAGAAGGGTATCAGTCTATTATCTATCCGAAGAAAGTTGTACTAAGAATGATACCCTTATGGGTTTTACTGTTAAACTTCTTTGTCTTTGTTCTACTTTACTGTTATTGTTTTTAACTGCTTTGTTCTACTTTGCTGTTGTATCAACTGCTTTGTTTCACTTTGCTGTCAAACTAACTGCTTTGCTTTACGCTTACATTTCCGCTTTACTGTTTTTTGAACCCAGTAATTCATCTCTGAATCGAGTTATAAAGATAAGAAAAAATAATAAGATTACAAAAATAAATTACCTTAAATAATGGATTATCAAAAACATACCATACAAAAAGTTTTTTTTGAGGTTGAAACTAACAGTATTGCTGTTGCCCATGACCTTAAGAATCGCCTTGGTGTGTTTTTAAAAGAAGATATTCTTTCTTATCTGGAAAAATACTTAAAAAGTATAGAGCAAAAACTTCCAGCTGAGATTGTACAAATTCCGCAATTGACACTAGATATTAAGACTACAAATCAAGATAATTTTAAAACCTTAAAAACTGACATTAAAGAAAAATTAGTTCAAAAAATAGATGCTATTTTAAAAGCACCTTCACAAACAAAAGAAGAAGTTATACTTATTAACTCACAAGAACATCAAACGCGATCTTTACTATTTTTTATAGAAAATGGATATACCCCTTGGTGGAAAACAACGGGAGATCAACATCAATTTACGTATGATCAAATTGTAGAAATTGCTTCTAATAATTCGTTCTCAAATCAATACGCTCAACTTCTTCAAAAACTCGTTTGTAAAAAGCGATCTATACAACAATTTACAGATCAAGAATTACAAATCTTACTTAAAACCTCTTTTAAGCATACACAACAAGTTTGTGTCCTAGAAGATGATATTATAAAAACGTTAACTCCTCTAAGCACAGTGTCTAGGGATTTTATTTGGAGTGAAATCATCTCCTATTTACAATCAAAAAACATCCCTATTTTCATAGATACTATCTCTTCTGTCATTATAAAAAATAGGCCTATTGAGAATCAAGATATATACGCTTTCGCGAAAGCGGTATTAGCCATCATACAACAGGTCATAAAAATTTCAAAATCTGATGTTGCTATTGCTCTACAAAAAGAGACCAAAAACATATCACAAAACAACGCGTCACTAGCATCACAATTTATGACCATTTGTAATAAAATAGGCCTCTCTAAAGAAGCAACTACTATTTTAAAACCTTTTCTAGAAAATCCTATATCTGACATCAGAAAATCAAAAGAAATAGTAGTACAAGATCAGACACATTCAGAATTAAAAGAAGAGCTATTTCTCAATAATACTGGCACTTATTATGTGCCTAATGCAGGGCTCATTATCGTACATCCATATTTGACTCATTTTTTTACAAATTGTGGGTTGCTAGATAATAAAAATACGATTGTAGATCAAGAAGTAGCCGTACACGCATTACATTACCTAGCTACAAAAAAAGAACAACAATTAGAAAGCAATATGGTTTTTGAAAAGTTCTTATGTGGTATCCCAATTCAAGAGTCTATACAACGCCATATTGTACTTTCTGACTATATAAAAAAACAAGCAGAAGAACTTTTGCAATCTGTTATTGAAAATTGGGGAGTTCTCAATAATACTTCTACAGACTTGTTACGTCATGAGTTTATACAAAGAGAAGGCAAGTTAAGTTTTACCGAAGACAACCCCAAAATTGTCATTGAACGAAAAACACAAGATATTTTAATAGATAAAATCCCATGGGGAATAGGTATATGCAGACTCCCGTGGCTTGATCACTTCGTATTTACCAATTGGTAAATATCACAGTTATAAAAAATATAAAACAGTAAAGAATTATGAGAAGGAGACATCAAAAACCACCACCAAATCAAGTATTAGGAGGGGATTCATTTTTTAAGCCTAAGATCCAGAAAAAACTATCCATGGGAACTCCAGGGGATAAATATGAAGTAGAAGCAGATCATATGGCAGATCAAGTAGTTAATAAAACTGGATCTGGAGATGCCGTTCAAAAAATGGAAGGCGAAGAAGAAGTACAACAAAAACCACTTGCTGCCAGTGTGACTCCATTAGTACAAAAAATGGAAGCACCAGAAGAAGAAGAGCCTGTTCAGAAAATGGAAGAGGAAGAATCCTTACAAGCCATGGAAGAAGAAGAATCTGTTCAAAAAATGGAAGAGGAAGAGGAATCTGTTCAAACAAAAATGGGAAATACATCTTCTGCAAATTCCAATATAGAAGGAAAATTGCGAAAAGGAAGTGGTGGGTCTAAAATGGATCCAAATACACAATCTGAAATGGAATCAGGGTTTGGTGCCGATTTTAGTGCTATAAATATTCACAATGACAGTGAAGCTGCGCAAATGAGTCAAGATATAGGTGCACAGGCTTTTACACATGGAAATGATGTGTATTTTAACGAAGGTAAATATAATCCAAACTCTAAAGAAGGAAAGCATTTACTAGCTCATGAGCTTACACATACCATACAACAAAAAGGTATGATTCCAACACAGCTTCAGCTTACCATTGGAGATAACAACGATTTAAGTTCTCCTAGATTTTCAGGGAATAATGTATTAGAAGCTTGCTTAGACGGAGAGCAAACATTGCAAAATGGAAGCTCTGGAGCAGCCGTATCTTTAATGCAACAAGGGTTGGTTGATGCAGGATTTCCATTACCACAGTTTGGAGTTGATGGGATTTTTGGCAATGAAACAAGAGGGGCATTACAAAATTTCCAATCACAATCATCACTTGGTGCAACAGGTGTATTAAATGTAGAAACCATGTCTGCTTTAGATGCATTATTTACAGGAGGAGCTCCAGTATTAGCTCCAGCAGTTCCTGTAAATCCTGCTCCTACAACTCCTCCTGTAATAACAACAGAAACGACTAAATCTGCACCAGACGGAACAGCAGATTCAAGAAGAAATGTAGGTGTAGGAGAATATGTACGATTAACAGCCAATACAGCAGGAACTTGGACTGCTTCTGATGGGAGGATTATTGGTCTAAGTAATGGATCTAATATTGTATGGGAGGCGCCAGCAGATGCTGCAAATCCTACAATAACACTTACAACACCTGGCGGTACTAGAGTAATTCCATTTTCGGTAATTAGGCCTAATGCTATTAGAATGAGTGTTTCTGGGCATAATCCAATTGCTACAGGTACAGCAGGGGCAGATATGCTTTTGGATATAACTCTTAATCCACTAAATGTAAACTTTGGACGTACACAAATGCTAGAGGTCCCAGGACCAGGGACAAACGTTTCTGGATATTTTAATCGATTTACTGCTGCTCAATTATTTCATGCTCCAAATCCAAATTTTGCTAGAATAGCTGATGATAATACAGCAGCTCCTGCAAGAGATCATGCAGCAATACCTGTTGCTCCTCCCCCATTTTCATTTGGAACATGGGAATGGGTAATTCCAAATCAATATAAAGTAGATGGAGAACCAGATGCTAATGGGAGAGTGTTTACACATACTACACAATCGTTTTTTATGCTATCAAATGGATCTGTAATAATTACTAAAGCAGGAGCTTTTGTTCTGAGAACTATAAATAACACCATATTTTAAAAAATTAAGAAAATGAACAAATTGATAAAAATAGTATTGATAGTAAATACAACTTGTATTTCCTTGAGTAAACTAAGTACATTTTATGTTGGGTTTGAAGTAGAAAACACAAGTGATCAAACAATTGTTTTTGATAGTACTAAAACGGTTTTATATGTAGATGAGAAAAGAAGTTTTTCATGGGATATGGCTGCGCATAATGGTATTGGAAAACAGATAAAAATACAACCTATTGACACTACTGTTATTACTTGGCCTCTAGGCGAAGCTTTTTTTCAAGAAGAAGGAAAATACATTCTAAAACTAGAGTACGATGGAGTTATTGTTGATGAAAAAAAAGTTGAAATACTAAAATAAACCAAACAAAGATAAAATTATGAAAACTCTAAAAATTTACCTCATCACTTTTATTGCAACTTTTACAATTAGTAGTTGTGGAAGTAGCTTGTATGATCACTTTACATACACAGAAACCATCGAAACAAAAATTCAAGCATTAAGCTTAATGAGCAAGGCCGATGACCCCTTTTCTTCTCATGAAAATAAAGCTATTGACTTAAAAAACCAATTAGAGAAAATGCTCACCTATGAAAGAGGCAAAAACAAAAATGAGATCACTACCAAAATGTGGGAAGTGCTTAATAATGATAATAAACTCATAAAAAGTTACCTAGCATTATGGGAGCAAAAAGGAACGCTTAACCCTGCTTTTATTCAAGAAGCAAAATCACAGATTGAACAGGCCTTTACCATTCTAATTCAATATGAAGAAAAGAAAGATAAAACCAATGAAAATGCAGTCATAAACTTTATAAATAACCTTTAAAAAATAACATCATGAATTTTGAGCAATTATTTAACGATCTAAAAGAAGAGATCATCACAGAAGCCAAAGAAAAATTTGGACAGCAAGGAAAAGACATCATTGCAGATATGGAAGAATATTTAGCACATTCTAAAGAGAAACTCAAAAAATGGACACTATTATTTACAGAAGGAAAAATAGATAAAGAGGAGTTGGCTTGGTTATTACAAAGTCAAAAAGATCTATTAATTCTTAAAACACTCCAAAACGCAGGAGTGAGTAAGATTCGTCTAGGACACTTTAAAAACAAAATTATAAATACCGTATTATCCAAAATTTTAGTACTCGCTATTTAAAAAGATTTGTCTAAAAATTATACATGTTTGCTGCAAAAAATAATACAACTACTTCTACTCCACCTTCATCTATAACAAATAAAGGGGTAAATTCCTTTATTCAACCTAAGCTTAATATTGGAGAATCTGGAGATAGATACGAAGTAGAAGCAGACAAAGCAGCAGATCAAATTGTAGCAAAAAGTAATGAATCTTCAACTCCTTTTTTCTCTGCAACACCAACAATTCAAAAACAATCAGAAGAGGAAACACAAAAACAAGATGCACAAGAGACTGAAATTCAACAACAACCTGTTGTAGATCCTATAACGCCTGGCGTACAACTTAAAGAAGAGTCTATAATACAAGAAGTTGAGGAAGAGGACGTACAGAAAGAAGAAGAATCAAGCAAAGAAGACGAAGTTCAAATGATGGCAGATGAAGAATCTGCACAGCAAATCCTCGCCGAAGACACACTCCAAACAAAAGAAGTTTTTGATATCACTCCTATTTCTCCAAGTATACAAAAAATGTCTCAAGAAGATATTCAGAATATGGAGGAGGAAGAGGTTCAAAAATCAGAAGAGAAAGGAACTGAAGAAGGAGATCTTCAACTGGTGATTGAGACAGAGCAATTTCAAGAATCATCAATTGAGAGTACAATCCAATCCAAAGAAGCATCTCAAGATCTAACACCTATCCTCCCGATTATACAACAAATGTCTAACCAAGATCTTCAGACAAAAGAAGAAGAAGAAATCCAAGAAAAAGAGGAAGAAGAAGTTCAAACATTACAAAAACATATTTCAGGAGATGACGGTACTACCAGTCATCCTATAGAACATACATTACAGAGCTCAAAAGGAGGAGGAAATTCTCTTGACAACACTACCAGAAGTGAGATGGAGTCTGGTTTTGGGGTAGATTTTAGTGGAGTTCGTGTGCATCATGATAGTACTGCTGTGCAAATGAATCAACAGTTAGGAGCGCAAGCTTTTACAAATGGAAACGATATTTATTTTAATGAGGGTAAATACAATCCTAATAACGATTCTGGAAAGCATCTATTAGCACACGAACTAACTCATACGGTACAACAAGGAGCTGCAGATATTCAACGTAAACCATTACAAATTTCTTCTGCTCCTTTAATGGTTCAAAGGTTTGCCATTAGTGATCTTCCTAGTCTTGCCGTTGATAAAATTAAAGATATTGCCAGAAGAATTCCTGGATACACCCTATTTACAGTTGTTATAGAATACAATCCAATCACAGGTCAAACTGTAAATAGAACAGCAATTAACTTGGTTCAAGGACTTCTAGAATTAATTCCTGTGGCTGGTCCTGCCATTTTTGATAAGCTTCAGGAATATGGCATTCTGGAAAGAGCTTTTGATTGGGTACGTGGACAACTCAATGACCTTGGTTTAAGCTCTACAGCAATATTAGATTTAATCGAGGAAGCATGGGAAGAATTAGAATTTCCATATACAGATGCACTAGAGATCTTAACTCGTAAATTTAACACATTACTGAATCGAGTCATACGATTTGTATCTGCTCTAACAGATCAATTACTCACTTGGGTCAAAGAAGCACTTATTGATGTAGCAGAACCGTATCTGGAAGAAAATCAAGCATGGTCTCTACTTAAAAAAGTGATTCATTATGATCCTTTACGTGATGAAGAAGTAGAGGCAGAAACAGTAGAAATACTAGAAGATTTCCTTATGCTTATTGGGAAAGAAACTGAGTTGGAGCAAATGAGGGAACGAGGCACCCTACAAGAAACTGCAGACTGGCTAGATACCCAAATGGGTACGTTTACATCTTTATTAAGTCAACTCAGTACTTTAATTGATAATGCTTGGGATGCTATCCAACCAGAAAACCTACCTCATATTCTAGATAGTCTTAGTGCATTAGCGACAGATGCAGGGGAGTTTTTACAGGGATTATGGGATTTTGCAAGTACCGTTGCAATAGAAGTACTCAAACTCATAAAAGATGCATTACTAAGTTGGTTAAACACCTTTGCAGCAGATATTCCAGGGTTTACATTACTAACCGTCATTATTAGAACAAATCCTCTCACGGGCGAAAATGTTGATCGGTCTGTTCAAAATATCATTAGAGGATTTATGGGATTAGTTCCTGGTGGCGAAGCAAAATATCAAGAATTAAGAGAATCTGGAGTGATTCCAAGAGCTGCTGGGCAAATAGAAGCCTTAATTGCGCAATTAGGGATGTCTGCTACAGCTATCATCCAGCTCTTTACAGACCTATGGAATTCATTTACTATTGATGATTTATTAGATCCTGTACCTGCCTTTGAACGTATCACAGCACAATTTGGAGAACCTATATCCAGACTATTTCAATTTGTAGCTAAAGTTGTTAGAGTTTTAGTGAATTTACTTCTGGAGATTATGGGAATTCCTCCCGAATTGATTGGTAGTATAGTAGCTAATATTATGTCGGCTTTTGAGAATATCAAGCGAGATCCTATAGGTTTTTTACTCAATTTAATGAATGCACTTAAGAATGGCTTTATTAATTTCTTAAATAATATAGGAGCTCATCTTCTTAATGGTATGCAAACATGGTTGTTTGGCACTTTGGCAGATGCAGGGGTAGAAATACCTGAAGATTTAAGTATCCGATCCCTACTAGGCATGGCTATGGATGTTTTAGGTATTACGGTAGATAATGTTCTGGATCGTTTAGCAGAAAAAATTGGGCCAGAACGCATGGAACAAATTCGCTCTGTATTAGATACACTTACAGGAATTTGGACATTTGTAAAAGATGTTATTGAGAGAGGTCCTATTGCTATTTGGGAATATATACAAGAAAAATTGAGTAACCTTTGGGAAGTTATAAAAAGTGGTATTATGGGCTTCATTCAGGAAAAAGTAATCCAGCAAGCTATAGGCTGGCTACTCTCTTTTCTTGATGTCACAGGGATAATGCCAATCATAAGAGGGGTACAAACTGTGTTTAATGCCATCACCTCATTTATTGAGAAAATACGAGAAATCTTAGGAATTGTAAACTCCTTTGTAGCGGGTGTGGCAGATATCGCTCGTGGAAGTATCCAGAGTGCTGCCAATTTCTTAGAAACAGCCCTTTCTGATGGAATTCCAGTAGCCATATCTTTCTTAGCAAAACAACTAGGGCTAGGAGATATCAGTGAGAAAATTGCAGAGATGATCGAGAATACCCGAGAAATGATCAACGAAGGTATAGACTGGTTAATAGACAAAGCCATGGAAGCTGGAACTGCTTTTTTAAGTGCACTTGGATTGGGAGGAAATGATGATACTGAAGAAATAGAAGAAAATCATGATCCAGAAAAAGCTGCTCAAATACAAGAAGGATTAAGTAATGTAAGAATATTAGAATCTGAAAGAGCTGAAAATGGTAAAATTAATAGAGAACAAGCTGAAGGTATCGCAAATACGATACGCCAAAATCATCCTGTATTTAGTTCATTTATAGTTTATGATGGTGGAGATAGTTGGAATTATAGATATACTGCTAGTCCAGAGACTGACTTTGACACTCCTGACATTACTAAAGCTGAAGGAGAGGAAGTAGTTTTTGAGACAAATGACCTTCTTATGGATAGAATTAATGAAAATTTTTATAAGGTAATTTCTAATCCAAATACAGAAACTGGTCAAATTACTTTAGAATTGCTTAGTGGGATTCAAGGACAATTTACATTTAATATAACGACCATACAGCAAAACATAAACTCTAATCAATGGGTTAAGTTGATTCCTAGCGGAAGTGCTCCTGTTAGTGTAGGAGATATTATTAAAGCTCCATTTAGAACAGGTAGCGTTCGCGGGTATATAGCTTATATACAACCACCAATAAATCCAGGATTAGTAACTTACGAGTTTCGTGGTCAAAATGGGTCACATAGTAAAACCTTTGAAGATTTTGTTGCAATGATAAGTCGTCAGCAAATAATCATTATTAGAGTTGATCAGGACTTTTTAAGAAGACAGACTCCTTCAAATGAACTTCAAACTTGGGCTCAATCTCAACTTTCGGCAACCAGTATAGATCCAGCTTTTCCAAGTTTGACAGTTGATGGCACACCTCAAGCAGATCATATTGTCCCTTTTGTTGATATAATTAATATGGTAGGTTTTGATTTACTTACTACAGAGCAACAGATTTCTGTACTAAACTTACAAAGCAATTTTATAGCGTTAAGCCCTAGAGCAAATGCATCAAAAGGGTCAAAATCATATTCGCAATGGCAAAGAAATAACGCCTTAGGATTAAATGTAGATACACGTTTTAGGAGAACAATGATGAGAAGAGAAACAAGAGCAAGAGCTGAACTTCAAAACCTTATAGACTCGTTAGTTGCAGAGAACACACTATAAATAATCATATAATAAAACCAACACCATGAAAAAAACAGCATATAAAAAAGAGCTTCTTATAAAAGCGACACAAAAAAGAAAAGGAGATCACAATAACTCAACAGATGTACGTAAAATACAATCGTGGTTATCTTTATTTGCCATTAATAATCCTAGCGCAGGAACAGCTACAGGTATAGATGGAGATTATGGCCCCGCTACTGAGCGAGCTGTAAAAAATTATCAAAAAGCAACTAATATCATTCCATCTGGAATGGTAACTCAAGCTTTATTTGACAAATTATGTAACCCCATGAGAGAGGCCTTTGAAAAGCCATTACAAAGTTCAAATCTTCGAAACTTAGTACTAGAAGTTGCCGAAAATCATGTCAAATCACATCCTAGAGAACTCATTATAAAAGGGCAATCTAATAGTGGTCCTTGGGTACGTAGTTATATGGATGGTCATGATGGTTCTATGTGGTTTTGGTGTATGGGATTTGTACAAACTATTATTGATCAAGCTGCTGCTGCACAAGGGAAAAAATTTACATCATTAATGCCACAAACTGTAAGTTGTGATATTGTAGGTAATGCAGGGCTTGAAAGAAGAATTTTACACCGTAACAGTAAAATAAAACAAGATCCTTCATTAATCAAGCCAGGGGATATTTTCTTAATTAAAAAATCAAGACTAGACTGGACACATACAGGTATTATAACCGATATAGATGGGGATACTATAGAAACCATAGAAGGAAACACAAACCATCAAGGCTCTAGAAACGGAGTCGCAGCGATGAAACGCACTCGAAATTTTAAAAAATCAAACATAGATGTTTTTTCTATAGAGTCTTTAGTATAGATTATTATCTACTCTATATACTGTGCCGTTATACGCTTTCGCGAAATCGAACTTATGAGATTCACGACCATCGGAAGAGCGAAGCGTTAAAGCGTACTTCTACAAAAAACAATAAAATAGTATACATCATAAAAATATAAACATCTAACTTTAAAGTATTAACCATTAAAAAGTATCATTATGACAGCAATTGTTGTTTCGTTTATTAGAAGATTACGAAATCCTATACGAGATTTTACAAAATCTTCCTTTTTAAGCTTACTTGTTATAGGTCTTATTTTATTGATTTTATTTAAAATGGATCAAGCATATACTATGATGGTCTATATGCTTGAAGAAGATAAGCTTTCTCTATTTTTATGCTTTTTCTTTGTAAATGCATTAGCAGTCACATTATCCCACTACCCTATTTATACCTATTATTCAAAAGGCCTTAATAATAGTAAAGGCGCTGTTACCTGGAAAGATGAAAGAGTAGAAATACCGCTTTTTAAAAAATTAAAATTGTCTTACCCTTATTTTATTTATAGCGTAGATAAAAAGAATTATACTCCTAGTGTCACTGCAAATGTTTTACGATATTCATTAGGTATTTTCATTTATGCGGTATGGGTGATTTTTATTTATAAAAGTGTACGCCCTAATCTATTATTTAATGAGCATATCGACGTTCCTATTCAAGCAATCGCCTGGATTATAGGCGTTTTCTTTTCTTTCCCTTTTATCATTTATTCCATCATAAAATATCGAATAGAAAAAAATAAAACAGTCAATAAAAATGAACTGTTTACAAGAATAACACGCTACTATTTTATTGCTGCATTATTATCTATACTACTTCTTACATATATTTTAATAAGTGATACCATATTCAGTAGGTATGGATTTATCATTATGATGTTATGTACATACGCCATGATGTTTTGTTATGTATTCTTTAGGCTAATACGGTCTCAATTAACAAATGTATATAACCATCTAGATGAGAAAAACAAACTTAGATGGTTTATTAAAACCTTATCTTATTTTGAAAATCCTTTTAATTATTTAAAACTTTTTGTTTTTCTTTTTGTCATTTCAATGTGCCTTATCATCTACTGGAATGTAGCTGCTTTATGGGGATATAGGTTAATAGGTAATGTAATCCCTATCCTATTAGTATATCTATATGCCTATTATTGGATCATAGCCAATATTGGAAAATACTTTTTTGTAGCAAATACATCACTTACAGTAACAAATAATTCGGAAAAAAAATATTGTGATACAAAAACCTATAAAATAGCTTTCCTAGGAATTACAGTAATAGCCTTACTTACTATAGGTTCTTTCTTTTTTGCAGAACAAGAAACCCATGAAATAGAAACGGTAAGTAATCCTATAAATTCTGATAAAATAGTTCACGAAAGTACATTCATTCAAGCTGTACAGCAAATAAAAAAAGATCGAGTGTTTTTTGTTTCTTCTTATGGAGGAGGTTTAAAAGCTAATGCTTGGACATTAAATGTATTGCAAAAAATACAGGAAGAAACCAATCATAAATTCTTAAATCAAACTGTATCATTATCAGGAGCTTCAGGAGGATCATTAGGACTCGCAGTATACACAGGATTATATGCAGAATATGGAACACAAAATGAACTTCTTAGAGAAAAGATAGATGCTATTTCTAAAGAAGATTATGCGTCTGCAGATCTCACATTTACATTAGGACTAGATCTATATAGAAAAGTATGGCCACTTACCAACAAAACTCGTATTCAAGATAGATCATATTACTCTATGATCAAGTATCAAAACTATATAGAAGATACTTCAAATAGAGATACCCTAAGTAACAAAGCCTATAGAGAGTATTGGGCAAATGCTTTTAAAAATATAGAAACAGGAAAAGGATACTTCCCTTCATTAATAATGAATACAGCAGGTGTAAGGGCCAATAGAGGAATTTTATGGTCCGTAAAAGACAATAACTCATTTCATTCCATATTTCCCAATGCTGATAATCTTGCAGATTTATATAAAGATAAAGATCAGACATTACCCTATTATCAAGCAATTTCTATGACCAATAGATTTCCAGGCTTAAGTCCAGCAGCAAAAATTAAAGGGTATGGCCATTATATGGATGCAGGGGTTATAGATAATAGTGGATTACTTAGTAATCTAGATGTGTACAATTACTTAAAAACAAAAGATTCTTTGTTTGCTAATAAGGAAGTGGTTTTTATAGATATTATAAATAGTAAAAGTTTGTATCTAGATCATTTAATGCAAACATTTATTAAAAGTGGTTTTGATTCCCGTGCTATTGACGAATCAGAAAAAGACAATATCGTAGTAAATCTTTCTACAGCACTCAATTACAATAAAATACCTAAGTACTTAAGTGATTTTTTTACCAATTGGAGTTATAAATCTGGTACGCAAGTAGATGTTACACAAGGTAAAGTACAGTATTACCCTATTTATCTTCCTCATAAAATTACAGTAAAAGATATTGAAAAATATATGTCGGGGAAATTTGATGAGACACAAAAAGAAAAATTAGCAACACTTTTAAAACCCTATAATGATAAAATATTAATTAAAACAAAAACAGATTCTGTAGGTTTTTTTAAGAAGTGGTCATATTATGAACCAACATTATCCAGACATATGGGAGAAAGTAGTTATAACTATATGAAAGAAATGCTTACTGATAATGAATACATAAATCAAGTTGTTAAGGAGGTCAATACCTCAACATCACATTAAAAACTATAAACAGATGAAACAAGCTGCATTAACGATAGAAAACGCCCATTCTTTAAGGCCCATAGTATTATATCTAGAAAAGCATATTAGATATAGACTATCATTTGAGCTAAAACAAGAAATACTGGATATTCCAGAACTAGACATCACAAATAGTGACTCATATCTAGCTTCATTTATAAAAGAAGAAGAACTCTCTTTTGAAGAAATCATCTGTTTAGGATTAGCAATAGTTCCTCATATATCTCCTGATTTTTTAAGTACTATCATTTCTGACTTTCTACCTAATGGAGGTGAATTCCCAGAATTTGGAGGAATTAAAGGCAAAAATCATAGAGGAATACTACCTACCGTAGAGACTGCTGTGTATATACTTGCTGGAAGCGATATTGACAAGCGTCTTAGAGTAATTACTTCTATACAAGCAAGCAACAAATTGCTTCAGAATAAAATACTTTATATAGAATCTGTCCCTAAAGGGGAACCTGCATTGAGTGGTAAACTTATTATCAACGATGAATACATCACAAAACTCACCACTGGTATAGAAGTAAAACCTCAATTAAGTCAGGAATTTCCAGCAAGCCTTATTACTACAGATCTTACTTGGGGTGATCTAATTCTCAATAAGAAGACCATTACAGAAATTCAAGAGATACAAACTTGGCTACAGTACAACGATATCTTATTGAATGATTGGAATATGAAACATAAAATCAAACCTGGATATCGTGTGATGTTTTATGGTCCTCCAGGTACAGGAAAGACCTTAACAGCGGGATTGCTTGGAAAATATACGCAGAAGGATGTGTATCGCATTGATCTTTCTATGGTAGTTTCTAAATATATCGGAGAAACTGAAAAAAACCTTTCTAGTCTATTTGATAGAGCAATAAATAAGGATTGGATCTTATTTTTTGATGAAGCCGATGCTATTTTTGGAAAAAGAACCAATGTAAGAGATGCTCATGATAAGTACGCAAACCAAGAAGTATCTTATTTATTACAACGTATAGAAGCACATTCTGGATTGGTTATTTTGGCTTCTAATTTTAAAAATAATATTGACACCGCCTTTACACGTCGTTTTCAATCTATTATAGAATTTGAAACACCTACACATAAAGAACGATTCCGTTTATGGGAAAATAACTTGCCGAGTGAAATTACCTTAGAAGAAAATATTTCTTTAAAAGATATTTCTAGACAATTTGCTATTACAGGTGCAAATATTGTAAACATTGTACAATATGCATGTTTAAAAACAATAGCAAAAGGTACTACTACCATCACATATGATGCTATTTTGGAAGGTGTTAAAAAAGAGTATGTAAAAGAAGGAAAAACATTAAGTATTTAGAGAATTTGATCAGTCCTTTCAATAAAAAATTGAAAATTTATTTTTCATAAACCAATTTTTTATAACATATTTGTGGCGTAAATGACACGAAGAATACAACATACAGCACCGAAATCACTGTTAAGTCAGTGGTGTGACTACCGTGGGGTGAATGAATTTATCACCATGGAAAAGGACGCTTGTATGTATTCTAAAGATTTTACGCAATGATAGTATAACTAGAGAAAATCAAACACATATATAGCAAGCGTCTGAGAAATTGGACGCTTTTTTTATGTCTAAAGTAAACTATCTCGGGGCAAGCCCACGAGGCATTTATACAAAACTGAATTTTAATTTCGAGGCAAGCCTCGGGGTATTAAACCCTTTGGCGGTGC
>CAYYSK010000005.1:0-36415 GCA_964474345.1 uncultured Flavobacteriaceae bacterium | reverse complement strand
TAGAGGGATTATGGTCCTATTTTGCTAGAGGTGGAGGCGCTTTTACAGGATTAGGGGAATCATATAACATCGGTCTTCGTTACGTCCTTTAAGATATCGTATACATCGCCTAGTTGAATCTCTATTTACCTTCTAGGCTATCGTATCCAAGTGTCTCGCGAAGTTTTGAAACCGGTTAAAGAAGCTTTGCGAGCCTTTTTTAAAAATTACATTTTTGGTAACCCTAATTTATATTAGGGTTTTACCTCTTTTGTTAAACTGTCACAGATGTATTGAAGTTATGATGATTTTAACACAAACATATCTGTATTATACAGTAATTTGATTTAAAAAATAACTATGCGTACAAGTATTTACTTTTTTATACTTTTTCTTTTTATTTTGCAAAATAGTGTTGCACAAATTCAAAAAATTAATGGGATAAGTTTTGTTGCTTCAAGAGATAGAGCAACACAAGAACATGTAAAACCCGTAGTAAACGTAGGAGCAAATTATGCTGCAGTGATGCCTTTCGGTTTTATTAGAGCATTAGATAACCCTTCAGTTGTATACAATACAGATAGGCAATGGTTTGGAGAACGAAGAGACGGCGCAAAAGCATATATCAAGTTGTTACAATCTAATGGTATAAAGGTGATGGTCAAACCTCAAATATGGATATGGAGAGGTGAGTATACCGGATACCTTAAAATGGACACTGAAGAAAAATGGAAAATGCTTGAAGCGTCGTATTCAAAATTTATACTTGATTATGCAAAGCTTGCGCAAGAAACAAATGCCGAATTATTTTCTATAGGAACAGAACTTGAACAATTTGTAGCAAATAGACCTGACTATTGGAAACGTCTTATAAAAGAAATAAAGACAGTTTATAAAGGAAAACTCACGTATGCAGCAAATTGGGACGAATATAAAAGGGTTCCTTTCTGGAATGATATGGACTATATTGGAGTAGATGCTTATTTTCCATTATCAGAAATGGAAACACCAACTATAGAAAGTGTTATTGATGGATGGCGATGGTGGAAAGGAGAATTGTCTACATTTTCTACGACACATAATAATAAGAAAATTCTTTTTACAGAATGGGGATATCGTAGCGTTGACTATACAGCAAAAGAGCCTTGGACTTCAGATCATTCTGTTACAACTGTGAACCTGGAAGCACAAGCAAATACAACAAAAGCTACGTTTGAAACCCTTTGGGAAGAAGATTGGTTTGCAGGAGGATTTATCTGGAAGTGGTTTATTCATCATTCAGAATCAGGAGGTAATGATAATAACAGGTTTACCCCACAAAACAAACCTGCTGAAGCAGTAATAAAAGAATATTATGAAAAAAATTAATCTACTATTTGGATGCCTATTTTTACTAGTGGCGTGTAACTCTGATGAAAACGCAAATGTTCAAAGTGATACTTCATCAGATACACTAGCTACACTCGTTGCTCAAAATACTATTGAAATAGATAATGTAATAGCTTGTGCATCGGGTTCTGTAAATCCTAATGAAGTTATTGCTTACGTATATCCAAGACCTGGCGCAACTGATTTACGATATTTTGAAACAGAAAATATCACTGTGGATAAAAATAATTATGAAAATTATATTCAGATTGTGCTACCAGAAGGGGATTTTTTTAATGGTTACCTCAAAACATTTACAAGACAAACTTCTGAAGAGAAATGGGTAATTATTAGCTTTCGCGAAAGCGGAATACTACACTTATCAAACCCTATACGATTAAAACATCAAACTCAGAATACAAATTTTAGTACATCTGTTGACATTGATCAATCCCAGCCTGGATCACCTCTTTTTAATTGGGATACCATTGTACAACCTCTTGATGCTATTTATTTTCAAGTAGTCTCCGATACGTCTGATGAATTATTATCAGGAACCTATACTTTTGAACCTCAATTCAGGTATTATGAATTGAATAATGTGGTGCTTAATGTAACAGAAGAAACTCCTCCTGAGCTTATTAATGGCATTGATTATGGTTTTACAGTTATGGGCGTAAGTGAAGATAATTGGGTGAATACATTATTACAAATAGATTTTACAGCAATGTTTTGATTTTTAGACAAATAAAATCTTTATGGATTTATAATTGTAATCTGTAATTATATGCTAAAATTCTCGTCTAAAATCTCCGAACTTCAAAATCAAAATTAATATGAAAAAAACCATCTTACTGTTGGTTTTAATGGTCTCTTCTTTAGGGTTTTCCCAAGAAGCAATTATTACAAAAATTGAAATAGACGGACTCAAACGAACTAAAGAATCTTTTTTAAGAAGACTGGTTAAAGTAAAACCAGGAAGTGTTTACGATTCTTTAAAAGTAGCTACAGATGTAGAGCGACTTAATAGACTTGCAGGGATTGCAAATGCAACGTCATCTATTGTAAAAAATACAGAAACCGATTATACACTTACCTATACAATTGTAGAAAACTTTACTATTATTCCAGGACTACGGATCACTCAAGCAAATAATGACGAAGATGTTGCCTTTAGAGTATCTGCATTTGAATTTAATCTTTTTGGAAGAGGGCAAATTGTAGGCGGTTTTTATTCTAGAGATGTTTTTGATTCTTATGGAATATTTTGGGAAGCCCCTTTCTTATTTACAAATAAGTTTGGTTTTGGTGTAAATTATCAAGATAATGTTACGTTTGAACCTATTTTTGTTAATGATGATTCTACTTCTGAAGATTATAGATTTCAAAACAAAGCTTTTCAAGCAAGTTTGATTTATGAATTTAATTTTCATAATAGAGCAGAGTTAGGTTTTACTATAGGAAGTCAAGAATATATAGTAGAAGAAAATCAACCTGACTTAGGTTTGCCAGATCAACTTGAAGCTAATAGTGTAGGGATTATAAGTGAATATGAATATAATGACTTAGATATAGAATATCAATATATTTCTGGTTTTAGGAATCAAGCAAATGTTCAATATATATTCAACTCAGGAGGTGAAAACTTTTTAGAAGATGCTTTTGTAGGAACAAATGATCTTGAATATTTTTATAGAGTAGGAGAAAAAGGAAATTTAGCTAATAGGTTACGTTTATCATTTACATCAAATGATGATTCTCCTTTTGCACCTTTTGCACTTGATAATCAGATTAACATTAGAGGAGTAGGGAATACAGTAGATCGCGGTACAGCTTCTGTTGTTGTTAATACGGAGTATAGACATACATTACTAGAAAAAGACTGGTTTGTGATACAAAGTAATGCGTTTATAGATGCAGGAACTTGGCGTACGCCAGGGAATAATATTAATCAACTTTTTGATGGAAGTACCATTCGTGTGAATCCTGGATTAGGTGTACGCTTTATACATAAACGAATTTTTAATGCTGTAATTCGACTAGATTATGGTTTTGGAATAGGAGAAAATGAGACAAGTGGACTTGTTTTTGGAATTGGACAATTTTTTTAAGAATAACCAATACAATAACATTAACTTTAGCGTTTGAATTACTATACTTATGTTTTTTGATTGTAAAAAGTAATGCTTAACAAATCTATACTACTGTTCCTCGTTTTTTTCTCATCACTATATGGGTATGCTCAAGAACAATATATCGCAGATGTAAAAGTACAGGGTAATAAACGCCTTAAAAGTTCTTTTGTTAGATTGATAAGTGATGCTAAACGTGGTAAGGTTTTAGATTCTACCGTTTTAGAAAGCGATATTATTAGATTAAAACGCTTGCCAGTAGTCTCTCATGCATATTATCAAGTTTTTTACTCTAATGATAATAAGTATAATGTATTTTACAATATAGAAGAGAATTTTACAATTAATCCTCAACTCAATATTTATACAACAAATGATGATGAATTTGCGTATAGAGCTGGATTATATGAGTTTAATACATTAGGACGTAATATCGCTTTTGGAGGATTTTATCAAAGAGATGTATTTGATTCTTTTGGAATTAATTTACGAGCTCCTTTTGTATTTAATAATAAGATAGGTGTTGCTTTAAATTTTCAAAGTTTAACGACACAAGAACCTGTGTTTCTGGATGAAGGTACTGCAGATTATAAATACAATAATACTTCATTTGAAGTATTAGGATTATATGCTTTTAATTTTAAACATAGAATAGAAACAGGCGTTACTTTTTTTAATGAAGATTATGAATACCTTTTTGGAGCTACTAGTGATGAAGTACCTCAGGACTTGAGCGTTGATAAACTATTATTTAAAGGAATATATGAGTATGATAATCTAGATTATTATTACCAATATACATCAGGTTTTAAAAGTACGTTTAATGTTCAATATGTGATTGCAAGTAATGAAACATTGCCAGATTTTTTAATTTGGTGGAATGATTTTCAATATTTTTTAAAAGTAGGAGAAAAAGGAAATTGGGCAAATAGATTACGTGGTGGATTAGCAACAAATGCTGACTCTCCATTTGCTCCTTTTTCTGTAGATAATAACTTAAATGTACGAGGTGTTGGAAACACTATTGATCGTGGTACAGGTGTTATTGTTCTTAATACAGAGTATAGGTATACGTTTGTAGATAAATCTTGGTTTGTTGTTCAAGGTAATGCCTTTGTAGATGCTGGTAGTTGGCGCAATCCTGGTGGGAGTTTTGGGGATTTTGGAGATGATCAAAACATCAGAATTTATCCTGGTTTAGGATTTCGATTTATTCATAAAAAAATATTCAATGCAACTTTTAGAGTAGATTATGGGTATGGAATCACACAAAACTCTACAAGTGGATTTGTTTTTGGAATAGGTCAATATTTTTAAAAAAGTAATACTAAAAAACGTGAAGTCAATACTTCACGTTTTTTAATAGATATATAGCTTTTATTTTTGAGTAAACACAGTTTTATCTACTCCTCCAAACTTAATATTTTCCCAAGTAGTAATAGCTGGAATAATTCCAATCACTTCACCATTCCAATTAGATTTTATATAATTTCTTTTAGTTGGTATTTTTATTCCATCAATGACTTCATAATCAAAACGCATAAGATTAGGCTCTGTAACTCCAAAAGCAGTAATCGTAAATAAGAACTGATCTATAAGTTTTGTTTCTTTATTAATGTATAGTACATATGTGTCTTGTGCGTCTCCCACTTTTTCTCCAAAATAAATTTTCACAAGATTGTATTCCTTATTTTGTATTTTTTTTGTCCCTATAAATTCTTGATGTACACCTTCGTCAAGTAATTTAAAAAACATGGTAAACCAATAATAGTTGGTTTTGCGTAAGAAACGTGCAAACCCTAAGGCTTCTTGACTATCTGCATTTGCACCATCTATAGTAACCCAAAAATTTGTCCCGTCATATCCTTCGACTACAGAGCCTCCTTTTGGAGCTAACATAGTATGTGTAGTAAAATCTGCTCTTGATAACTCGCCGTCAAAAAGATATGTTTCTTTTGCAACAAAGTGTAGTCCAGAGTTTGGATCTTGATATTCATAATCGTAAGAAACACTTCCTTTATTATAAAAATTTTCTTTTCCTCCCATAGCATCCATAACTTCTGCAATGAGTTGTTTAGGGTCTTGTGCATATGTAGTACTAGCTACAATAGCAATTAATAATGTTACGATGGTCTTTTTCATAATTTTAGTATTCTCAGCTATTGAGAATTTTCATATTTAGTTAAACAATTAATTTGATGCTTTTTCTTTAGATCGGTTATATATGACGAGATCACAATCTACTTTTTGAGGATTACGAGTCATGCAGCTTCTCATAATTCCCACATATAAGCCTTTAGGTAAAAATATCATTTGGTTTTTTTGAACCTTTGTGCGCTCGCCGTCAATTTTTTCTATGTGTAAAGTTCTTTGTAGAATTACTGTAAGCGCATGAGAAGATAAATATCGTTGATTTTGTATGTCAGGTGCATTAATCTTTTTATCAATGATAGACGAATCACCATCAATTAATATTTTCTCTATATCTGGATGCATATAAAATGCATGTGGAACTACTTTCATTACAAGTATATCTTTTATAGAAATTAAACCCGAATTCTACATTAGAAAATCTATTACATCGTAAAACAATAGCAAAGACTAGCACTTGTTGCACTTTTTATTTTAACCATAATGCTATGTTGAAAGCAAGAAAATACTAATGTTTATTGCTGTTTTGCATTTTATTACAAAGTTCTAATACATCATTCGGATTAAAATAGAAGGCAAGATTATAAATTTATTAATGAATAATCTTGTCTATATTATTTAAAAGTAGTCATTTCTGGTCAACTAATAATACTCTTTATGGAGATGTATTTAAGAAACAATTTTCTTTTTATAATACTCGTATAGTTCTTCTGGAGATGCGCCAAACCACTTTTTTACATAGATAGCCCAAAAATAATACTGTAATTTCCACACCCCATTATTTTTATAACGCCTAGAAGAAGTTATGATTTTCTGATTGATTACTACAAATTCTTGACGAGCATATAGCTTGTTTATAAGATCATTGTCCTCATAAATAATAAAGCGTTCATCATATTTCCCAAGATCTTCAAATAGTATTTTTGTGATAAATTGACTTTGATCTCCACCTCTGCATGCTCTCCAGGAAAATTGTGTGAGCCAACTTGCAAGACGAAGCCACCAATGATTACTATCAAAACGCATACGAAAACATCCTGCAAAATTCCCTTTAGATACTTCGTCTATAATATAATGATCATACCCTTTTGGAGGAAAACTGTCAGCATGTAAAAAATAGAGAATTTCTCCTTTAGCAATGTTTGCGCCAGCATTCATTTGCTTTGCTCTTCCTTTTTGAGATGAGATAGCAGTAATATTTATATTAAGACTTTTATAATGCTTATGTTGTTTTATATATGTTTCTATCAAGCTTAAAGTAGTGTCATTACTACCGCCATCTACAGGAATGATTTCTATAGGAACTGTAGTTGTTTTAGAAACAATGAGATGCTTCAAAAGCCGAGTGATATTCTCGGCTTCATTAAGCGTAGGTATTATTATTGAAATTTTGGGAGTTCCCAAATATATTTATTTGTTAAGCGACCAATTGTAATCTTTATACCTTCTTTTTGCATTTGAAGCAATCTGAACATCAGAATACTTATTTAAGAAATCGATAACTGATCCGTTAGTTTTAAAATCTTTTGCAAACCAATTAAAAATTTCTGAGATTTCAATACTATTTGTCGTAATTGTGTTACGTTTTTTATCATTTACAAAACGTCGGGCTAGTATATCTAATTGTGTATCTACTTTCTGAGCAGTAAATGCTTCATTAAGAAGAGGAGGGCAGGAGAAAGAAGCACAATTGATTCCAAAGTGGATTCGTGCATCTCCCATTTTACGTAAAATTTTATGTTCTATCTCATTAAGGTTATAGTATTTTTCTCCTAGTTTCCAGAATCGTTGACCCCAAGGATCTTTGATATCCTTAATACTTGCTAAAGGATAATTACGAAGAATAAGATCTACTGTCATAGCATTATAAGCATTCATCCAGTAAGCAAGCTTATCTTCTTTTGTCCATTGATCTGTTGGCATGTTTTCACCTAATGCTTTTATATAAGTTCTTAAAACACTCCAATTACTTTTAAATCCATTATAATTTACATTACCTTCTTGTGAAACATATCTAGCAACAAGGTCTCCGTAACTAGTATGATCAAATGCTTCTAATGGTTTAGGGTTCTCTTTTACCATTACTTCCTTTGCAGTAGTTTCAATTTCCTTTTCTATCATTTCTTTTTTCTCTTCAATGATAGGGGTTTCTGGAGTATCAATAATATCTGTTTCTACTTCAGGGGCTTTACGTTCGATTACTTCTTTAGCAATGACTTCTTTTTCTAAAACAGCTACATCTTTATTTGGAGATGTTACTAGTTTTTTACTTCCGCCACAAGCAGCAGTTAATATACCTGAAATTATGACTAATACTAATATATAATATTTCATATGTTTGATTTTAGGGGGTATTCTTTTCATTTTATTCTTCATTATAGAATACATTTTTACTTCTTGTTTATTTAGATTATGTGTCTAATAAAATGTATTCTCAATACGAAGGGTTAGTCCAAAATTTGCACCATACTTTACATTTATATAATAATTCTTTTACCTAATTTACAAAAAGAAATAGGCATTTATTAAATATCATTTAATAAATGCCTATTGTTATATAAAATAAATGTTAACAACATCCACCTCCATCATAATGGAAAGTAGATTCACTAATAAAAATGTCATTACGTCCTAAACTAGCTATTGCATCTGCTGTTTTATCACAAACGGCTAGCGGTTGATTTTTTAGAAGGATATGCCCTTTTTTATCATCAAAATAATCTTCATCTCCATAATATATGGCTGCTTTCCCTGTAAAAATACATGGCCCATCTTCTGGCATAGGATCTTTAATAGCAGCAATTTCAATAGATTCAATATAAATTAGTTCATCTGTAGGATATGCGCCTGGATTAAGGATACGATACGGCTTACGAGCTCTAATTTCTATAGTTCCAAATCCAACATCAGTAAGTGCTTTTACGTATTCTGCAATTGGGAGGCTTCCGCTTAAACAAAGTGCACGTAATCTATCATCGTTACGTAATTCTTCATTCATAGGTTGCTCACAAGTAGGATCACTCATTACTAAACGTCCATGAGGTTTAAGAACACGATACATCTCTTCTATTGCTCTTTTTAAATCTTCGGCTTTGAATATGTTGAATAAGCAATTTTGAGCTGCTACATCAATAGTATTGTCATCTACAGGTAAATTAAGAGCGTCGCCTTTTTTAAGGTCAACAAATTCACTTTTAAACCAAGGATTTAATTCTTCAGCTTCTATAAAGTTCTTATGAGATGCTTCTAGCATTTCATCTACAACATCAACACCTACAACACCACCTTTGTTTCTGTTAAAGTATGCAAATTGCAATAATTCCATACCTCCACCAACACCTACGTATAGCATTTTAGGTTCATTGGTAAGATCTCTTGCATTTACAGTACTACCGCAACCGTAATTCATTTCTTGCATAATTTTTGGAATCTTCAATCCTGGAAGTTCCCAAATAGGATTTGTTGTACAACAAAGTCCTACGTCTGGTGTTAAAGCAGCTTCTTTATATACATCTACCGTAGCATCTAAGTAACTCATATTTCTCTATTTTTAATTTATTGGGAAAGAATTCATAGTAATTCTTTATCTCTTAGTTTAATTTATGATTGGGGTAATATTAAAACCCTTAGTCGTATTAATTTTCTTTTATATATTTTTTATTAATTCTGTAAATAACGTAATCATTTCAGGTTCCGCTTTGCCAGCCATAGCAATGATTTCTGGAATATTTACAGGCTCTAAATTGTCAGGGTCACACTCGTCAGTTAACACAGAAACTGCACATACAGGAAGTTTTAAATGATTGGCAACAATGATCTCTGGAACTGTACTCATTCCTACAGCATCTGCTCCTATAATTTTAAGATACCTATACTCAGCTCTGGTTTCTAATTGAGGTCCTACAACAGATGCATATACACCTTTATGTAAATTAATTCCTTTAGAAGATGCTACACGTTCTAATATCTCATTCATAGTAATATCATAAGGAGCACTCATATCTGTAAAACGTTCTCCTAATTTTTCTACTCCTTTAAAAGCAAGAGGAGAACCTCCTTGGAGGTTAATATGATCATCAATAAGCATTAACTCTCCTTTTTTAAAGTTGAGGTTAACTGCTCCAGCAGCGTTAGATACCAATAGTTTCTGGACACCTAAAGCATGCATAATTCGTACAGGAAACGTTACATCTGTTAATGAATACCCTTCATATAAATGAAAACGTCCTTGCATTACAATTACTTTCTTTCCTTCTAATTCTCCATAAATTAATTTACCCGTATGAAACTCTACAGTTGCTGTAGGGAAATTAGGAATGTGATTGTAACTTACCTCTTTTAAAATAGTTACTTTATCTAGTAATTGACCTAGACCAGTGCCTAGAATAATGCCTATTTCAGGGCTTTCAAATCCTTTTTTTTGAAGGTATTCTGTAGTCTCTTGAATGATTTTTATCATAATATTTTTACTGAACAATCAGTTTTCTAGTTGTTTTTTGATCTTCAGAAGAAATAGTCATCATATAGATACCTGATTTTAATGAAGAAACATCAATTGTTTGATTTGTTACATTTTGTTGTGTGTATACTCTTTTTCCTAAGATGTCAAAAATGACAATTTCTGTATCTTGAGTGGAGAGTCCAGAAAATACAAATTGATCTTGCATAGGATTTGGAGTAATAGAAACATTATCAAATGGACGATCTTCTATACTTAATGTATTACAATCTGGACCTTGATTAGCCCCAAATGTTGCGCGACCCCATAATACATCTGCTTGAACGCATTGTATAATGACATAATTAAAATCACTAAGGTTTACACTATCAGGTACATCAAATGTTTTCATTCCTGTAATAGGATCATTCATGTCTTGACCTCCATTATCGTCTTGTAATGGCTCTGTGGTTACTTGTAACTCTGTTCCTCCTTGACCAAGACGTACTGTAGTGGTTAAGAATACACGTAATTCTATTCCTTGTACGGTTGCAAAGTCATCGGCAAAGATCACTTGTTTTGTTCCATCTGTTTCAAAACGTAAAAATGCCGTTCCTTCTACAGGATAATCAACAGGATCATCTACTGCAGCAAGTGTACCTTCTCTAAGGCATTGTGCTTGTGTGATAGATGAGAATGCAATAAGAGCGATAATAGCGATTGTAATTTTTTTCATGATTGTAGTTTTAATTAGTTAATGTATTTGCTAAACTCTGGATATGGTTTTAAATCTTCTGCAAAGTCTATATCGTTTAGTTCTTCTAATGTGTGAACAGTGTATGGTTTTAAATCTTTTAATGTGTTTTCTAATACGGTGTCGCTACCCCATTCTTTTTGTTTAAAAACAGAAGATATAAGATGTTGCATCCCAAGTAAATAATAACCCCCGTCTTTAGCTGGACCTATAACGGCTTCGTGAGTTGTTAATGCTATAAATGCTTCTTCTATATGATGAGATTGTAAATCATATAGATCGCTTCCTATAATGATAACACGTTTGTAACCGTCAGCAAACGCCTTTGTAAAAGCAAGTAGCATACGTTCTCCTAAATCATCTCCTTGTTGCGCAAACTTTTCAAAATTAGTAGCTTTCCAAATATCATTGTCTCTTACTTTTACAGAGTACCCCACTCGTTTTACACAAGTATTTTGAATCACAACATCATGAGTGTGTTGTAATAATTGCTTGTATATGGTAAGTGCGTTTTCTTGCCCAACTCCTTTTGCCAAACGTGTTTTTACTTTCCCTAACTCTGGGTTTCGGGTAAATATTAGAAGTAGGTTATCTGTATTTTCTGTACTCATATTAATATACTTTAATACCAGTTTTTAAATATTTTGACCACTCTTTACTATATACATGTATACTATCTGATGGGTTTCCATTACGATTTAAGACAGTATACCCTTTATCTTTCCATGTAAAAATACTCCCATATAGATTATATACATTTTTATATCCCATTTTTTGTAAGCTTTCACCAAAATCTTCTGATCGTACACCTATAGAGCAATACACTACAATGGGTTGTGATTTATCTGGGTTCGCTTTCGCGAAAGCGGATTCATCTAAAAGCTCTCCACTCCATATTGCATTAGGAATATGACTCACATCAAACTCTTCTTTTTTGCGAGTATCCAAGATGAGATAATCTTTTTTATGTTTGTTTAATTGATCTACAGAAATATAAGGTACTGTGCGACTATTGTATTCTTTTAAAATAAGATCAATAGGCTCTTGTCCAAACAATGGAGATAGAGAAAAAAAGAAAATGATAATGAATATTCTCATCAATAGATGATTTCTTAATAATGTACAATCTTTTGTGCGTAGATTGTGTTTGTGAATTAATAGATATATGCTCGTAGCTTTTGCTTAAATCATAGGTATATGCTTATGTATACACATATGTAATGTTAAGCTAGAAGAGAGGTGAAGGAGAACCTTTGTTGAAGTATAGACTTCGAAAAAAAGCATCTTTAAAGATGTTCTTTTTTGTATAGGTAATTGTATTGTGCGAAACTATTGTTTCTAATAATTGTCGTAACGTCCGATTACTTAAAGTATGAGAATCTTCTGTAACTGCTTTAATATCTAAAAGAGTGTCAATATCTTCTAGTGTTGAAAGTAAATGAATTTGTATTTTTTCTTCTTTTAAAGAGTATGTAGCTAGAAGTTCTTGAGTAAGTGTTCTAGTTTGCCAAGGCAATTGCAAAAAAGCAATAGGATTAAATTGTGATTTATGCAATCCTATAAGGTAAAACCCTCCATCTTTTGATGGCCCTAATATAAGACGATGTGTCTCAAGTTTTTTTGCAGCATCTATAATATGTTGTGTCTGTAGATGAGGAGTGTCATTGCCTATTGTAATAACATTGTCATATCCTTGATCATACACAGACTGTATGGCATTTGTTAATCGTTCTCCAAAAGTAGTACCTATTTGTGCTTCTTCTGTAGTATGAAAATAAGGTAAATTAGTATTTTTTACGGTAGAAACTGTATGCTTGTTTAACTGCGTAAAGACCTTTATTGCATGTTTAAACGGCTTATTTGCTGCGTCTTTTTGAGCAGATTGAGCAAATATTAATATGGCTGTTTTTTGCAGATTCATGGGTATTAAGCTACAGTTCCTTGACAACTACTTCCTGCACCAGCGGTACATCCATAGCAATGTTGCGAGATGACAATATCGCGATTATTTAAGACTTCTTCATTATATTCAGCAATATGCTTCACTTTTGAATTAACTTTAAGGCCTAACATTTGATTAAAATCACAATCGTATAGCCATCCATCCCAACTTATTGAAATTGTGTTTGTGCACATTACATTTGCTACCGCCATTGGGTTATAAGCTTCTACAAGCTGATACATATAATCTTCATAATTTTCTGAAGCTATAAGATAATCTAAAAATCGTGCAATCGGAAGATTTGTGATTGCAAATAGATTATGAAATTGAATTCCAAAATCTTCTAGCAATGCTTTTTTGAAATCTTTTTCCATACTAGCTTGATCTCCAGGTAAAAATGCTCCTGATGGATTGTATACAAGGTCTAGTCGTAAATCACTGCCTGGTATTCCATATCCTACTGCATTCAATTCTTGTAATGCTTTTATAGATTTATCAAAAACACCATCTCCACGTTGCTTATCTGTTTTACCTCTTGTCCAATGAGGCATTGAAGAAATCACATGTACATTATGTTTTTTAAAAAAATCGGGTAAGTCGTAGTATTTTTTGTTTGCTCTTATTATAGTAAGATTACTTCGTACAATAAAATCTTTGATCCCCGCTTTACTAGCTTCTTCTACAAAACGCCTAAAGTTAGGATTCATTTCTGGAGCTCCTCCTGTAAGATCTAATGTATGTGCTCCAGTATTACGTATAACTTCTAAGCATAATTCCATGGTTTCCCAAGTCATGATTTCTTTGCGATCTGGTCCTGCATCTACATGACAATGATCACATACTTGATTGCACATATATCCTACATTAATTTGTAAGATTTCTAATTTACGAGGGCGTAGTGGAAATTGATCTGTTTCCTTTATTTTTTTTGCAAATGTTGGTAATTCTCCATTTTGAAAAATACCATTAGAAAGTATTTCTAATTGACGATTTGCATCGGCTAGTTCGTTCTCGCTTTTCTTAAGTGACTTTGTTGCTCCCATAAGCGTGTTCACATTTTATAGCGAACTGTTATATTATTTGCGGATGATTTATCCGTCTAGTTTGTTTACTTTATTCATCATCATCACTCCGTGTACAAGTGTAGCTCCACTTTTTATAGCAGCACCAACATGGACAGCTTCCATCATTTCTTCCTTAGTGATTCCTTTTTGTAATCCATCTTTTGTATAAGCATCTATACAATAAGGGCATTGTTCTGTATGCGCTACTGCAAGCGCAATAAGTGATTTTTCTCTTGCTGTAAGTGCTCCTTCTTCAAATACACTGCCATAATAGTCAAAAAACTTAGTGCCTAATTCTTCACTCCATTCTGTGATCTTACCAAATTTTCTAAGATCTTTCGGGTCATAATATTGATCTGCCATAGTTTGTTCGTAATTACGCAAGCTAAAGTATAATTAATCGTAATTCTGTCCAATTACTTACGGTAAATTTAAGGAAATGGTTTGTTATTTTTTTTAAAGTAGAATTATAGTCCTTAAGTCTCTGATTTTGTGGGTTTATTTATGAAAATACAATTCTTGGTTTATTTTTTGTAAAAAAGTTGTTGTTCAGTTTTAAATAAGGTTTTATATTTGCACCCGCATTAGCGAGGTACCTTAGCTCAGTTGGTAGAGCAACGGACTGAAAATCCGTGTGTCCCTGGTTCGATTCCTGGAGGTACCACCACTAATTTTAGAAGCCCTTGATTATCAGAATGATAGTCGAGGGTTTTTTCTTTTGCTCTGGAAAATTTTCAACTACTTTAGAGTTCTACATTTTTTACACCTTTGAGCTATGCTACGCCACTTGATTAGATGATTCTAATAGGGGAGTATTCTCTTCAAAATGCATCGATTTTTCGATATACATATCACATAGTAAAAGCATAAAATCCATAAATTCTTCAAATCCTTTTTTTTCAAGGAAAAAATTATTCTTAAAGACTATTGCGATAATATAGACCGTAAATAATCGAATACTATATGATTTGAACTCATTATAACCCATAAGTTTTTCTTTTAGATCATCTTGAGTGATATCTAAATGTTCCATAATTGCTTTAACGCTTTTAGGAGGTAAGAGATTATCCTTATATCCTTCTTCTCCCAAAGCATATTTAGAATCCATTGATGCTCTATAATAATTTCCTTTATGAAGTATTATAGCTAGTTTTTTCTTTGGTATAGCTTTTAATCTACCCCAATTGCCTTCACCTTGCCAATATTCAAGCATATAATAAGCCTCTGTAATACTAAAGACACGTCTGCCTTCTAATTCGTGATCTTGTAAATAACTTTTAAAGATTTTATTAAAGGTATTAGGAGAGAGTCCTACTAAAGAACGTATTCTAGATTTAGGTACTTTAATATCAAAACCTTCCTCTAAAAATCTGGCAATAAAAGCATCTGATATTTCAGAAAGCGGGGTCTTTCTAAGGTCTATCACACAGGCATAGTGTAATAGATAAATGATAAATCTTCTAAAAGAGCGGAAATTATAATTAAGAACGCATCCTAATATAAAACCTATTGAAAAATTATCTTTTGATCGTTTACGTGTAAATTCCATAATTCATTCATTTTTAAAAGGATGCGCTTACTTAAAGTTAGTAAGCGCATTTCCTTTTTTGTTACAACCTACTTTTTACTTCTTTTAGGCTTTGGAGGAAGATTCCCCCTATTACCTCCTGATTTTTTTTTAAAATTTTTAGAAGGTCCGTTTGAAACTACTTTTTTTGTTTTCATTTTTATATAACTTTAAATTAATACTATCCCAAATCTAAAAGAATCATTTCCTGCAACTTATAAACTTTGAGCGTTAAGATTGTATAGCGCAGTAGTTTCATTATTTTTAACATTTTTTTTGAAAAACATTTGAAAAAGCATTGTCAAGAGTATGGAAAATCATCACTAATAGAGCGAAAAGCATTTCTCTACTTTAGAATCATAGTTTTGATTATGGGTATAACATTGATTAATCATAAGACTTATTTGAGAAATGATAGAAATCTTAAAGAGGCATTAATTTATTTAAAAAAATCTATTGAACTCATTATTAGAAATATGATAAAACCTCATTCGCTTTAATACACTTTGCAAAAAGTAGCCCGCCGTTACAGCAGCGGGCTATTTATAATTGCTTTCTATTATACCCAGACGAATGAATATTTCGAAAACCTTTTGGCATTACACTTTTTTACTGGATACGTCAAGGGAAACATTTAATACAAAGCGTATGAAGCAGCTTTTCTTAACCCACCATAAATGAAAAACCTACATAGGTTTATCGCCAAAACCAAAGCTCCAATTCACGATGTTGAAAATGCAATTTATTTAGAAGAAGGGGTCACTATTGTTCTAAGTCTTGCTTCTCGACCAATGATTTTGGCATTGCGGAAGAAATATTTTCAAGATCGTAAAGCTCTTAAAATCTCTAAACGTAGTAAACGTTATCTTTTTACTTTTTCTGGTTTTACCAGTTGCAATGAGACTTACTACTAAACTTTTACTTATTTTCTTTCTCTCTTTCTTAATGGAATTCCCTAATCAATCTACAAACTATCTTCACAAACCTTTTGAACCTTCTAAAGAAGAACTTAAAGATCAATTTAAAGCAAAAATCATAGAACAAATACCTGTAGCAGAACTCAAACTCAGTTATCAAAAAGAGCATACTAAAACTGTAAATCAAAAACGACTATAAGTGAAAAGGCCGCTTATATTGTTTTTAGACGATCTCTTTTTGTTTTTTATATTCTTAAAACTTCTTTCCTTATATTTATAAAACCTAACTAACTAATAGTATTACGTTATGAATCTTTTAAAAGAGGCATTAGCTTTTGAAAATGCCAAAATGAGCAATATGTCCACGAGTGATAGAGTAGTGGCTTCTAGAGAGGCAAAACGATTGATTCTTGCAATCAATGAGATTTATAAAGAGACAAAAGATCCAGAATTGATGGATGTTATGAAGAGACTTACAGCAAAAAAACAAAAAATAGAAAAACGACTTAAAGGAAGGCCTTCTAGTTCATAATAATATGACATCTACGTTATTGAATAAGCCTACATAGTCTTTATTTTTTGTAATTTATATATTCTTTATATAGTTTTCAAGCTCTTCTTCTATTTCTTCTTTAAGATCAAGATCACCTATCGTTTTGTTAAGTTCGTGGCTTATCCAGATTAAAAATACTGTAAGTGGAATGATGATGATAAGGGAATACCAGAAATCAAATTCATCCATATATGATATACGTTGATTAAGAACACCGAGTAATTGAAAAAGAAACATGATTAATGGAATTAATATTGCTCATTTCAACCAATTCTTAGAAGTAGTAAACCAAAGAGTGGTGATAACAACAAAGGTGATTTTTGTAAATAAAGCATGGACAAAACTTTGTGCATTCCTGAAAGATCCGCTATTAATAGTAAATAGTGATGTTTTCCATGTTTTAGAATTTTTTGAAGCATATTTTTATAGGTAAAATAAAAAAGGTGTGATAGCATTTTTACTTGCTATCACACCTCCAATAATAAGACGTTTTTTTCTATCCGTGTTCCGGAACTTCATAGTTTTCTTTATCGATTTGTTTTTCATTTGGGGTTGAGTTTGTAGTTGAGCCTACAAGAATCGCAAGGGCAAATGCAATTACTAGAATTATTTTTCCCATAATTCGGATTTAAGGAGTGTTTGAGTTTTTAATGATTGGGACAAATGCCTCTTATCTCCCTATAGCTATGAAATAAATGCACGAGTAGCTATTGTATGAGTTGTTTACTTATGTTTATAAACTTACTAAAAAACGATTTTGATTGGCGCCGTCAAAGGGTTTAATACCCCGAAACTTGCCTCGAAATTAAAATTCAGTTTCGTATAAATGCCTCGTGGGCTTGCCCCGAGGTAGTTTACTTTTGGATAAAATTAACAACGTTGTTAATAAGTTGTAAAATTTGTTAATGATCTATTAATTTGGATAACCTTACAGTCTTTTACAATTCTATTAACAGGGTAGTACATTTCAATTTGTATTTTTGGCTACATATTATAAGGTATGCAACTTATTATAGATGTAGGAAATACTAGAGTGAAGATTGCTGTTTTTGATAACGATCATATGATCGAAAAAAAAATAGTTTCCTTACCTCAGTTTATAGAAAAATTAAATGAATTTGTGACGAATTACCCTGTAAAGAAGGCAATTATATCTTCAGTTGGGAGATTGTCAGAAGAACAGGCTAGATCTGTTCAACTTCGATTTCCTACACTATTGTTATCCCATACCACATCTTTGCCATTTGTAAATGACTATACAACTCCAAAAACATTAGGAGTAGATAGGATGGCTCTTGTGGCTGCTTTCGCGAAAGCGTACTCAGGAAAAAATGGATTAATTATAGATGCTGGGACTTGTATAACGTATGATTTTATAAATGCAAGGGGACATTATAAAGGAGGAGCGATATCTCCAGGAATACAATTGAGATATAAAACATTACATAACTTAACAGCAAATCTCCCATTATTAGATATGGAAATGCCAGAAACGCTTGTTGGAGACTCTACAGAGGCTGCCATTCATTCTGGTGTAATGATAGGTGTGGTAAAAGAAATTGATGGAATAATTGATCAATATAAAATCGATTATGGTGTAGATACAATTATTTTGACAGGAGGAGATGCAGAAATCTTGTCAAAACGATTAAAAAATAGCATCTTTGCGCACTCTAATTTTTTGATGGAGGGCTTAAATTATATATTAAGACGAACGAATGATTAAAAAAATTCTTATTGCAGTAATGCTTGTTATCGCTGGAACTACCTATGGACAGGAGGGCGGAACTGCATCTCCTTATTCATTTTTTGGGATAGGGACACAACAATTTAGAGGCAGTTATGAAAGTCGTGCCATGGGAGGTATGGGGCTTTATAGTGATAGTTTACATATTAATTTTTTAAATCCAGCACAATTAGGGCGTTTGAGATATGTAACTTTTACAATAGGAGGCGGCCATTCAGAAATCACCCTTAAAGATAATACAACTGAAGACAATACGTCTATTAGTACTGTTGATTATTTAGCACTTGCTTTTCCTATATCTAAAAAAGCAGGAGTGAGTTTTGGACTTGTTCCTTTTACTGCTGTAGGATATGACCTTGATAATAGTACTAACGAAACTGTAAATACTTTTTCTGGTAGAGGAGGAGTTAACAGAGTATTTTTGTCTGGAGGTTACAATATAATTAAAGGATTGTATGTAGGAGCTAGTGTTAATTATAATTTTGGAAATATTCAGAATGAAACACTTCGTACCCAAGATGGAGTAGAATTAGCAACTCGTGAGCGTAATCGTTCTGATATATTAGGTTTTACTTTTGAAATGGCTGCGCAATATGATCAAATGATTACTGATAACATAGAATTACGTACTTCTTTAAAATATGTGCCTGCAACAGAAATTAGATCAGAAAACGAAAGACAAGTGTCTTCTGTGATCTTTAATAATATAGGATTACTACAAGATGTAGATCTTATAGAAGTACCAGTAGGGGATACCGATTTTGATTTTCCATCGTCTATTACGTTAGGTGCGGGAATTGGAACGCGTAACAAATGGTTTGTAGGAGCTGAATATACAAATCAAAAGAGCAGTACTTTTACAAATAGAGGCTTCATATTAGAAGATGCGCGATTTGATGACGCCTCTCAATTTAGAGTAGGAGGATTTTTTATACCTAAATTTAACTCTATTTCAAGTTACTTTGAGAGAGTTACTTATCGTGCAGGATTTCGTTATGAAGAAAGCGGAATTGTAATAGGAAATGAAGATATTAACGAGTTTGGCATATCTTTTGGAGTTGGATTACCAGCAGGGCGAAGATTAAGTAATATTAATTTTACTTTTGAGTTCGGACAGCGTGGAACTACAAATTCTGGATTAGTACAAGAAAACTTCTTTAATGCAGGAGTTAGCTTATCCCTCAATGATATTTGGTTCCTTCAAAGTAAATTTAATTAAAATAGCAAACCTTAGATTATGAAAACTAAATTAACTACACTTTTTGCAGCAATCGTACTGATGATGACCGGGACTGCAAATTTAAATGCTCAAATAAGTGAGGAGTGTATTACAACTGGTTCAATATTTGTAGAAGCTGCAAAAGTTAAAAATTATGAAGCAGCAAGACCTTCTTTTGAAAAATTGAGAAAAGATTGTCCTAATTGGTCTTTAGCTCTATATCAATATGGTGAGCGTTTACTTAAAGCAGATCTTAAAAAAGCAACTGGAGGAGAAAAAACTGCTATTGCTCAAGATCTTATTTCTTTCTTAAAGCAACGTGAGCAATATTTTCCAAAGAAGACTCCAGCAGGAGATAATGCGGCAGATCAGGCTCAAATTCTTTTTGATAATAAAATAGGTACAGCAAAATCTCAATATGATGCATTTAACGCAGCATTTGCTAAAGATGCAGAATCAATTAGTAGTGCAAAAAGTATTTATACTCGTTTTAAACTTGCTGTAGGTTTACATAAATCAAATCAATTACCACTTCAAAACGTATTTGATTTATATGATGAAACACAAGAAAAATTGAATAAAGAAGCAACAAAGTTAGATTCTAAATTACAAAAGTTATTAGATAAAGAAGAATCAGGAACAGCGCTTAGTGCAAAAGAGAAAAGAAGAAAAAAAGGATATAGTACAAACCTTAAAGCTTTTGGTACTTTTGCAGGAGGTACTGATGCAGAAATGGGAATTTTAGGTAACTGTGAGAATTTAATTCCTTTATATAATAAAGGATACGAAGAAAATAAGAATGATATTAAATGGATACGTAAAGCTGCAGGACGTCTTGCAGGTAAAGATTGTACAGATTCTGATTTATTCCAAAAATTAGTAACGCAATTACATAACCTTGAACCATCAGCAAAATCTGCACAGTATTTAGGTATTCTTGCTGATAAGAAGGGCGATAATGCTGGAGCTCAGAGATATTTCCAACAAGCTATTGATCTTGAAACAGATCCTAAAGAAAAAGCAAAATCATATTACAGACTTGCTGAGAAAGCTAGAAAATCAGGTAGCTATGGAAAAGCAAGAGGTCTTTATAATAAAGCATTAGCAGAAAATCCATCTATGGGTAGATGTTATTTGAAAATTGCAGCAATGTATGCAGCAAGTGCAAATAATTGTGGAGATTCAGTCTTTAATAAAAGAGCTGTATACTGGCTAGCTGCGAGAACAGCAGAACGTGCTGGACGTGTAAGTCCATCACTTGCTAAGACAGCAAATGGAACTGCAACTTCATATAGAGGAAAAGCTCCAGATAAATCAATGATCTTTAATGGAAACATGGGAGGTAAGACCATTAAAATAGGATGTTGGATAGGATCAAGTGTGAAAGTTCCTAATCTATAATGATAACAAAAACAAAAACATATATACTATACGTAGTCACAGCTTTTGCTGTGACTTTGTGTTTTAGTTGTAAAGGAAAGGGAGAAGAGATACGTAAGATGCGTATAAAATCTGATGCACCTATTGCAGAAGGGACAGGAATCAATCTTAAATATACAGATTCAGGAAAAGTTACAGCGCATCTTAAAACCTCTTTACTTAAAGACTATGGAAATGCAAGCTTCCCTTATGAAGAATTTCCAGAAGGAGTAGAAGTTGTTTTTATAGATGATGATGGTAAAGAGAATATCATTACATCAAAATATGCGATACGTTTTAAAGAAACAAATCTGATAGATTTACGTCAAGATGTTACATTGTTTACAAGTGACTCTGTAACACTTAATGCACAACAATTGTACTGGGATCAATCTAATAATTGGATATTTACAGATCAACCGTATACACTTATAACAGCAGATGGATCTCGTAATGCAGGAGACTTGTTTGATTCTGACAAAGACTTTACAAATTTTGTATCTTTAAACAACGTAAGTAAACAATACGTAAAAGAAACCACCGAAGAAAAATGATGCGTTACGCAAAATTCACAGAATGGATATATGCTATTATAGCAATATTAGCAGGTTATGAAACCTTTTCAAAATGGAATGAAGATAGAAACAATGCTTATTTATTTTTGTTTTTCACAGTAGTTAGTATAGGAATGTTTTTTTTTAAAAGACATTTTAGGAAAAAATTTGAAAAAAGAAATCGTTCTTAATGGGAACAATAGAGAGTAGTATAGCGATCATTTGTGTTTCGCTCATTCTTTCTGCTTTTTTTTCTGGGATGGAGATTGCCTACATATCGGCAAATAAAATTCATATTGAGATTGAAAAAAAGAAAAAAGATTTCCTCTCTAAAATCCTGACACGACTTACAGCAAAACCTTCAAAATTTATAGCTACCATGCTACTAGGTAATAATATTGCTTTGGTACTATATGGTTACTACATGGGGGATGTATTACACGATTGGTTAGAAGGTATGCCTTTCGGCGAAAATTTTGAATTACTCAATACATTTGTTTCTGAATTTAGCCTTCTAAGTCAAACTATTATCTCTACCATAACAATATTACTGACTGCAGAATTTTTACCTAAAGTCTTTTTTCAAATCTATGCAAATAGATTGCTGAAGTTTTTTGCAATTCCTGCTTATTTCTTCTACATCTTCTTTAGTTTTTTGAGTTCATTTGTTATTTGGGTCTCTGATGTGATTTTAAAACGTCTTTTCAAAACAGAAGGCGATGATGTACAATTAGCATTTTCTAAAGTAGAATTAGGAAATTATATTTCAGAACAAATGGAATCTGTCTCTGAACATGAGGAAATAGATACGGAAATTCAAATTTTTCAAAATGCGCTAGAATTTTCAGAAGTAAAATCCCGTGAAGTCATGATCCCTCGTACAGAGATTATTGCTATAGAAGAAAATACGTCTCCTGATAAATTGAATACAATTTTTATAGAGTCAGGCCTTTCCAAAATTCTTGTTTATAAAGATACCATAGATGATATTGTAGGTTATGTACATTCTTTTGCTTTATTTAAGAAACCTAAAACTATAAGTAGTGTATTGTTACCAGTAGTATATGTGCCAGAGACAATGTTAGTCAAAGATGTTCTTAATGTGCTAACTAAGAAACGTAAAAGTATCGCTGTTGTTATTGATGAGTATGGAGGTACAAGTGGTATGGTGACAGTAGAAGATATTATCGAAGAACTTTTTGGAGAGATTGAAGATGAGCATGATACTGTAGATTTAAAAGAAAATATTATATCAGAGGGTCATTATCATCTTTCAGCACGATTAGAAGTAGACTATCTTAATGAGACTTATAAATTGAACCTTCCTGAAAGTGAAAATTATGAAACTTTAGGAGGCCTTGTTGTCAGTCATACGGAAGAAATTCCAGAAGAAGGGGAAACAATTGTGATAAATGATCTGCGGTTCAATATCCTAGAGACTTCCAATACAAAAATTGAGCTTATAGAGGTTCGCCTCCTCGAAGCGTAAATCCTAACACTTTTTTGTTTTTTATTTTATAAGAAAATGGTATTTTCGCCCACTATTGTGGAATAAATAAATGACAGATGGCAATTTTAAATAAGATAAGACAACGATCACTATTTTTAATACTAATTATTGCATTAGCACTTTTTTCTTTTGTGCTTGCAGATGTGTTTAAAAATGGGGGTGCAGATTCGTCTAAGCAAAATACTGTTGCAACTATCAACGGAGAAGATATTGATCGAGAAGATTTTGCTCGTAAAGTAGAACAACAAGTAAGCCGTTTAGGGTCTACAGGAACTACAACAAGAGCTGTAAACTCTGTTTGGGATCAAGAATTAAATCGTATGGTTTTAGAAGGACAATACGAAGAATTAGGAATTCAAGTAGGTGCAGATCGTATTTCTGACCTAGTAAAAGAATCATTAGGAAATGATGCTAGATTCTTAGATTCTGATGGAAACTTCAGTGAAGGTAAAATGCAAGAATTTATTGCTACATTAAAAGAAAGTGCAAATCCTAGAGATTATCAACAATGGATCACTTTTGAAGAGTCTCTTGCAAATACAGAAAGACAAAATGTATATTATAATCTTATAAAAGCTGGATTAGGAGCTACACTTAAAGATGGAGAAGTTGCCTATAAGTTAGATGGTAATTCTGTAGATATACAATTTGTACAAGTTCCATACACAAGTATTCCTGATGAAGATATAGAAGTAAGTAAGTCTGAAATAGAAAGCTATATTAATGCTCATAAAGATGATTATCAAACAGATGCAAATCGTAGTATTCGTTTTGTTAAGTTTGATGAAAAACCAAGCCTTGATGATGAGAGCGCACTTAAGGAATCTATGAAAATGTTTTTAAATGATCAAATGATTTCATATAATAGATCTACACAGATCAATGACACGCTTCAAGGATTTAAAACAACTACAGATTTAGAAGGGTTTTTGTCTGAGCATTCAGATCTTCCATATACAAATCGATTTGTTTTCAAAAATGGATTAGCTGATATTGTGAGAGATACATTAATTCAATTAGAAGAAGGTGCATTATATGGACCTTATAAAGATGGACGATATATGAAAATGGATCGTGTCGTTGAGACACGCCAGTTGCCCGATTCTGTAAAATCACGTCATATCTTACTAGCATATCAAGGAGGTCGTTCACAAGCGACTCGTACTAAGGAAGAGGCAAAGGAATTAGCAGATAGTATACTTACTGCTATAAAGGGAAACAAATCTAAGTTTGGAGATTTAGTAAAAGATTTTTCTGATGATCCAGGAAGTAAGGATAAAGGAGGAGAATATGATTTTTCTCCATATGGGCAATTTGTTCCTGAGTTTAATAATTTCTTGTTTGAAGGTAAAAATGGAGATTTAGATGTTGTTGAGACACAATTTGGATATCACATAATAGAAGTCTTAGATCAAAAGAATTTCCAGAAAGCACTTAAAATTGCTTCTATTGCAAAAGAGGTTTTACCTTCTGACGAAACGATTTCAGAAGTATATACAAATACTCAAAAATTTGAAATAGCTGCTGGTGAAGGAGATTTTGAAGCGATAGCAAAAGAAGGTAATTATACAGTTCGTCCAGTGAATAATATTGGAGAGATGGATGAAACTTTACCTGGACAAGGATCACAGCGTGCTATTGTACAATGGTCTTTTGAAGAAGATTCTAAAGTAGGGGATATTAAACGTTTTCAAGTAAATGATGGTTATATTGTTGCTCAGATAACTCGCAAAATTAAAAAAGGATTATTGCGTTCTGAAGATGCTTCGGCAAGAGTTATCCCTATTATACGTAATGAAAAGAAAGCAGTCAAAATTAAAGAGAGTATTATAGGAGAGACACTAGATGCTATTGCAAAAAGACAAAATCAATCAGTTAAGACTTCTGGAGCTCTTAATATGACAAGTCCTAATATTGCAGGAGTTGGTGATGAACCTAAAGTTGTGGGAGCTGCATTTGGCCTTGAAGAAGGAGAAATTTCAGGACCTATTGAAGGAACAAGAGGAGTTTATGTAGTAAAAGTAACAAAGAAAACAGAAGCACCTGTTTTAGATAATTATGCTACGTATACAGCACAGCAAACTCAAAAGGCAAGAGCTGGTGTAAATACTAAAGTAATAGATGCCCTTAAAGCTGCAGCAGATATAGAAGATAATAGAAGTACTTTCTATTAATAATAATAATTAAGTTTTATAAAAAAGAATCGCTGAAAAGCGATTCTTTTTTCGTTATAAATAATTGACAGTTTTTATAGGATCATATCAGAAAAAGGTATAATAGTAGTATATCCTTTTTCTTTAAAATACTCCATGTCTTCTTTACTTCCTATTGCTAGAATAAAATCTCCACCCCAGCCGCCAAGACTTTTTAAAGCTCTTGTATAATCAGGAAATAATTGTTCTTTTATTGTTTTAGTTTGAATGATTTTTGAAAGTTTAGATTCATGTTCAAAAAGTAATGCTTCAAACACATTAAGATTATCTTGAGTCGCGATTAGGGACTCTGTCATAGAAGAAAAAGTGATGACATGTTTTTTTGTTTCTATAGAAGGAATATTTCTATAATGTGTGATACTTTCTCTACTATTCTGTTTGCGATTGAGATGTATAAAGAACAGTTGTTCTTTAAAAGAAGGATTAAAAGTTACTGCACGTATTTTAGGAGAAACACCCAAACGTATATACGTAATTGGTGTTTCTGTAATTGCGCAAGCGACATCATATCCACTACCTCCAAAGGTATTCTCTAGCAATTCATAGGGGTTAATAGATGCCCATTGCGCAATATTTGCAATTAAAGTAGAGGAAGAGCCTAGTCCCCAATTCTTAGGAAACTCTAAAATGCTTCTCACAAGATAGCCCTGTGTATTGGATAAGAAAGTTGGATTTATGGATTGAGCGGCTATTAAAATATCGTATAAACGTTTAATAACAGGATTCTCGTGATCTTGTTTTTTTAGAGGTAATGATAGTTGTGTTTCAAACCATAAAGATCCATCGTGTAGTATGCTTTGCCAGTGAAGCATGTTTGCATTTGTTTCAAATACTTCAAGTGATTGCCCTTTTTTTGTCGGAAGTGCAAGCGCACACGCTCCGTCAAGAACAAGATACTCGGCTGTAAGAAGTAATTTTCCGTGACTATAAAAAGAGAGCATTAAGGTCTTATTTTTTCTACAAAAGACTTAACAGCACTATGTGTAACAGGATGTGTCTTAAAATGAGTGGTTGCTTGTTCTTTTTCAGAAATACTGACATCATATTGATTTAAAATATTCATAAGATGCATTTTCATATGTCCTTGTTGAATGCCTGTAGTTGTAAGCGATTTTACAGCAGCAAAATTCTGAGCAAGACCTGCAACAGCAATAATTTGCATAAGTTCTTTTGCGTTAGGATGTTGTAATAACTCAAATGACCATTTTACAAGAGGATGTAGTTTTGTGAGACCACCTACAGTGCCTATAGCTAGCGGGATTTCCATCCAGAAAGTAAATATATCATTTTCAATACGTACATGGGTAAGACTTTGATAATTCCCATCTTTAGAAGCATATGCGTGTATACCAGCTTCTACAGCTCTAAAATCATTTCCTGTGGCTAGTACGACAGCGTCTATACCGTTCATAATGCCTTTATTATGGGTTACTGCTCTATAAGGTTCTACTTCGGCAATGGAGATGGCTTGTGCAAATTTTGATGCAAATTCTTTTCCATCTATGTTTTTTTCAGCGAGTTGATCTATAGGGCAACTTACTTCAGCTCTTACAAGGCAATTAGGTACATAATTTGAGAGTATACTCATAATGATGCAGAGTTCGCTTTCGCGAAAGCGTATATCGTCATAAAACTCTTTTTCAAAACTTTTTGCAAATTGCTCTAAACAGCTATTGATGAAATTGGCACCCATAGCATCTAATGTTTCAAACTTGCAATGAAGTTGGTAATAGTTTTCTAGAGATGCTGTTTTGTCTACAAGTTGTATGTCTAGAAGGCCACCACCTCTTTTTTCCATATTTGTAGTGATATGCTTGGCATCTTTTATAAGCGTAGCTTTTATCTCTGTAAAAAAGGAATGTAAATTTGTTTTGTCGCCTTTATATGTAAAATGTACCTGACCCACCTTAGTTGTTCCGAGAATAGTAGTTTTAAAGCCACCACGCTCTCCCCAAAACTTAGCTGCTTTACTAGCAGCAGCAACAACCGAGCTCTCTTCTATAGCCATGGGAATTGCATATAGCTTTCCATTTATTAAAAAATTAGGAGCAACTCCTAAGGGTAGATAATAATTGGTTACTGTATTCTCTATAAACTCATCGTGAAGTTGTTGTAATTTCTCGTCTGAGTTCCAGTAAGTTTTAAGAAGTTGCGTTGCAGCTTCTTTTCCTGAAAAATAGGTATCTGTAAGCCAAGCAATCTTTTGTGTTTTAGAGCGTTTTGAAAAACCTGTTATTTTTTTGGTCATTCTCTTTGGTTTGTAGTCATCACAAAGATAGGTAGAAAGTTCATAAACCTAGATTGGACCGTAGACATTCTATTTGCTAATCTAAGTTAGAGAGTTTATTAGATATCATTTTTAATACATATGATTTCTTAACAATTTGATAGTATTTAACACCAAATAAAGGGTTTTCTGGTCTTTTTTTAGTAAAATTGAAAAATCTTTACTAAAATCTCTCGATTTTTATGCGAATTTATACTTTAATGATTGCCATGTTCTTATTGGCACCTCCCACCATTACAGCTCAAAATAAGTCAATTACGATTGCTGATATATGGAAAAACAACACTTTTAGAACAGAACGTTTACAAGCTTTACACTCCTTAGCGAATGGAAAAGAGTATGCCGTTCAAAATTTTGATAGAAGTACTCGAGTAGCTTCTGTTGATATTTATAATTACGAGACTGGAGAAAAAGTGCGTACAGCGATAAGTACAGCAGATATTGAAGGCTTGGATTATTTTATAAGTTATGAGTTTAGTGCTGATGAGAAAAAAGTATTAGTATCTACACAACTTACATCTATTTACAGACGCTCTACACTTGGAGAATACTATGTATATGATCTAACAACTCAAAAGTTAACAAAAGTATCTGACGATCTTATTCAGGAACCTACATTTTCTCCAGACGGATCAAAAATAGCATATGGCAAAAACAATAACCTTTTTGTATTTGATATAAACACAAACACGACAGGACAGTTCACTTTTGATGGAAAGAAAAATAGTATCATCAACGGAATTACTGATTGGGTTTATGAAGAAGAATTTGGTTTTGTACGCGCCTTTGATTGGAGTGCAGATGGAGAGCGAATCGCTTATATCCGTTTTGATGAGACTCATGTTCCTGAATTTTCTATGGATGTATATGGGAATGAGTTGTATCAAACACAGCAAGTCTTTAAATATCCAAAAGCTGGAGAAGCAAATGCAAAAGTGAGTTTACATATCTACACACTTGGTGAAGCGCTTGCAGGGACAAATGTGGTAAATACAAAACAGTTGAACTTAGGTAATGTAGATGCGTATTATATTCCTAGAATACAATGGACTAAAAACCCTAATGTACTTTCATTACAAACGCTTAATAGACATCAAAACGATTTAAAGTTGGTGTTTTATAATGCAGCCAAAGACAAGGTGACTCAAGCTCTAAGAGACACAGACAAAGCATATGTAGATGTAACAGATAACTTAACTTTTCTAGAGGATAATAGTTTTATATGGACTAGTGAGAAGGATGGATGGAATCATATTTATCATCATAACGCAGATGGCTCTCTGAAGAATCAAGTAACATCAGGAAAATGGGAAGTGACAAGTTATTATGGATATGATGCTACTTCAAAACGTATTTTTTATCAAAGTACAGAAAATGGCTCTATAAATAGAGGTGTATATGCTATAGGTCTAAATGGTAAGAATAAAACATCATTGGCAATAGAAGAGGGATCAAATAGTGCTGATTTTAGCGCTGACTTCACTTACTTTATAAACTCTTATAGTGATGCGGCAACACCTTGGCGTTTTACATTGCATAATGCTTCTGATGGGCAATTATTAAAAACAATAAAAGATAATGAAGCTTTAAAGGCATTATACAATACCTACAAAGTGTCACCAAAAGAGTTTTTTACATTAACGATTAATGGAGAAGATTTGAATAGTTATATGATTAAACCATTAGATTTTGACGCTTCTAAGAAGTACCCTGTATTTATGTATCAATATTCTGGACCAGGCTCTCAGACAGTTAAGAATAGTTGGGGAGGAGCTAATGATTATTGGTTTCAATCGCTTGCTCAAGAAGGATATATTGTTGTATGTGTAGACCCAAGAGGAACAGGACTTAAAGGGCGTGACTTTAAGAAAATGACTCAAAAAGAGTTAGGTAAATATGAAGTAATAGATCAAATTGCAGCTGCAAAAGAGCTAGGCAAAAGAGAATATATTGACGCTGATAGAATAGGTATATGGGGATGGAGTTATGGAGGATTTATGGCGTCAAATTGCCTTTTTCAAGGAGCAGATACATTTAAAATGGCTATTGCTGTAGCGCCGGTAACTTCGTGGCGCTTTTATGATACCATATATACAGAACGATATATGCAAACCCCTCAAGAAAACCCAAGTGGTTATGATAACAACTCTCCTGTAAGTCATGTACGAAAATTAAAAGGTGATTTTCTATTAGTACACGGAAGTGCAGATGATAATGTTCATGTACAAAACACAACACGACTTGTTGAAGCATTGGTACAGGCAGACAAGCAATTTACGTATTTTAATTATCCTGATAAAAACCATGGGATATTTGGAGGAAATACACGCTATCATCTATATACGATGATGACCAACTTCATTAAAGAAAAATTATAATCAACTATTATATTACAACCTAATTATTAATTAATATTTATACCTATGGAATTTAAATTTGGAGGTTCTGAAACCAATCAAAAGACAGTACTAGGGCATCCTTCCGGATTGTTTGTATTGTTTTTTACAGAGATGTGGGAACGCTTCTCATATTATGGGATGCGTGCATTATTAGTACTCTTCTTGACAACTTCTATTTTAGGAGACGAACTTAAAGGGTATGATCCGGGTTGGGGTTGGGAACGTTCTGATGCACTTCTTTTATATGGATGGTACACAGGGTTAGTATATTTGACTCCAATTATTGGTGGTTGGATTGCAGATAAATTTCTGGGTTTTAGAAATGCTGTGATTTTGGGGGCATTTATAATGACCTTAGGACATGCTTCAATGGCTTTAGAAGGCACTACGAGTTTATTTTTCTACGTTGGTTTAATATGTTTAATACTTGGGAATGGATTATTCAAGCCAAATATATCTTCAATTGTTGGACAATTGTATAAAACCAATGGAAAGGAAAAAGATGCAGGGTATACGATTTTCTATATGGGAATTAATGCAGGAGCCTTTTTAGGTATTTTATTATGTGGATATATAGGAGAAAAAATTGGCTGGCACTATGGATTTGGACTTGCAGGAGTCTTTATGTTTTTAGGTATGATTCAATTTTATTATGCACAAAAAATATTTGCAAAGATCGGCTTAAAGCCAAACCAAATAGAGGAGTTAGATGATGCGATTGAAGATAGTCTTGAAGAAACATCTGAAGTAATAGAAGATGTTGTTGAAGGAAAAGGATTTACAAAGATTGAGAGAGATCGAATATCAGTAATAGGTGTCTTTGCAATATTTACCATTTTCTTTTGGTGGGCTTTTGAACAAGCTGGTGGATCGATGACTATTTTTGCTGCTGATTATACAGATAGATCTCTTCAAGGAGACGCGGCAACAACATTTACTATAGTGAATACGATTATAACTATTGTACCAATGATTGTAATTACTGCTGTTCTTATTATGTTGTTTAGGCAAACATTTGGGAAGTATTCATTGTCTAACATTGTTCTTGGATTTAGTTTTGTAATTATTTGGGGAATTGTGATTTGGATGATTCAAAGAGAATTTGCATCTGATAGTACTGAAGTGCCTGCTTCTTGGTTTTCTGTCCTTAACTCTTTATTTATAATTTTATTTGCCCCCATTTTTTCTAAGATATGGGAAAGTAAAGTAAATCCAACTGGCCCAGTAAAATTTGCTTTAGGACTCATTTTATTAGGAATAGGTTTTGCATTCTTAGCTTATGGGTCTGCAAGTATACCTGATGGGGCTAAAACAGCATCCGTAAGTATGATTTGGCTTATTATGGCATATTTATTACACACTTTAGGTGAGTTGTGTGTGTCGCCAGTAGGACTTTCTTATGTAAGTAAACTAGCACCGCTTCGAATTGTAGGTATGATGTTCGGGATTTGGTTTGTATCTAATTTTGTTGCAAATCTGCTTGGGGGAATTACGGGTAGTTTTATTGATGACATATCAGAGAAATATGGTTTATCTAATTTCTTTATGATATTTACAGCTATTCCTATTTTAGCAGGAATCGTATTAATATTAATGAATAAGTTTTTGCTGAAAAAAATGCACGGGATACGTTAATCTCTTATCACAATATACCATGTTCAAAAAACGTTTCTTATCTTGGAACGTTTTTTGTTTGTAAGAAGTTATCAAACAATTAGACTTAGAAAAAAATAGTGATGATGAAAAAACTACTTTATATATGTGTACTCCTTTTTGTAGGATCACTAACAGCTCAAGAAATTAACTGGATGACTTTTGATGAAGCGCTAGCGGCTCAACAAGAAAAACCAAAGAAAATAATTGTAGATGCCTATACAACTTGGTGCGGACCTTGTAAACTACTAGATAAAAACACTTTTGGAAACAAAGAAGTGGCTGATTTTATTAATGAGCATTATTATGCGGTAAAGTTTAATGCAGAAGGAACAGAAGAGGTTAATTATTTGGAAAACGTATATACCAATCCAAACCATGACCCTAATCGTCGTGGGCGTAATAGTCAGCATGAATTTGCGCAGGCTATGAAACTCAGAGGATATCCTAGTATTGTATTCTTTGACGAACAAGGGAATTATATACAACCGGTCGTTGGGTATAAAACACCTCGTGAACTTGAGATTTTTCTTAAGATGATAGAAAATGATGATTATAAAAGCTTAACCACTCAAGAAAAGTGGCAAGCCTATCAAGATAATTTTACATATACTTTTGGTAAGTAATTTACTTTACGGTATTCTAAAAAATCCCTTTTCATACGTACTATGAAAAGGGATTTTTTGTTGTAGACAACTCGTTTTCCAACGAGTGATATCACTCTTGTAGTTTGTTCCATCTGCAATGATGGTTGCTTTAGGATATAACGATATAAGGTGATCTAAATGTATGTTTGGTGATTGACTTAATAAAATATAATCAGGCTGCATTCCAGGAATCCTATAAATAGAAAGACTATCAATAACAAGTAACTTCTTGTTTTTAATACTAAAATAGTTTTGCATAGATAGTGTGTGTATACGATCTATAAAAAACGTGTTTTGGTATGCTTCTATACGATTATCATTTTTATATTGATAGGTGCTGTCTCTTGTATAAAGTGCTATTTCATTAGTAGCATATATTCCAATTAATGTATGCTTGCTTTTATGAAATATAGTAAGATGCGCTTCTTCGGTATGATACTTATTATAAATAATAATTGATATACTGATCAATACAATGATGAGCGCTGTGATGATTTTTTTATAACTATACTTTTTTAATGCTATGATGCTAACAATAATCATAGTATATATCATAAACATACTCAGAGAAGATAAAGATATGTGAGTGATAACAAATAATTCTTGACTAGCAATCCAACGGATAAAACGATTTAATAGGTCAATGAGATATCCGTATATAATAGATAACCAGTCTGGTAATATTGATAATAAACTAAGACATATCACAAGGATTCCTATAGATAATAAGATTCCTAGAAATGGAAGCACAATACTATTGGAAAATAAGAACAATCCTGGAAATTGGTGAAAATAAAATAAACTTAATGGGGCTACGCCTATTTGCGCTGCAATAGTTACAGTGATAATACCCCATATTTTACGAGAAATATAATAAGTAGAATTGTAGAAATTATATAACCAAGGTTGTATCCATAAAATAGAAATAACCGCAGTATAGCTCAATTGAAACCCTATCTCAAAAAGTAATGATGGTTGTATCACTAACAAGATAAACATAGAAAAAAGTAGCGCATCATTGGTTTTTCGTTTCCCACCTAAGGATTCTCCAATTTCTAAAAAACTAAACATAGTAACTGCTCTTAATACAGAAGGAGACAATCCCGTGATATAGGCAAATCCCCATAAAAATAGAATGCATATTCCGGATCGTATCCAGCGAAATTTTCGAGAATATATAGGTTTGGTTATAAACCGTAGCAGAAGTAATACAATCCCTACATGTAACCCAGAGACAGCTAGTATATGCATCATTCCTGCATTTGCATAGTGTGTGCTCATTTCTTTATCAATGCCTTGTCGTTGCCCTAGAAGTAGTGCATTGATAATAGACAACTGGTCAGGTGTGAATTTTTCTTTTTGTAATGATGCTTGTGCGCTTTCGCGAAAGCGAGATGACCACGACCATATACTTTCTGATCTATGATGAGATTGTAGTAGCTGCTGTTTGTCTATAAAGAATTGCCCATATATGTGTTTTCTCTTTAAATAAGAACTATAATCAAATTGATATGGGTTTTTAAGAATTGGAAGATCTACGATCGTAGTGTGAGAATAATACCAATCTCCAATAGATAAGGAAGATCTAGTAGTGTCAATCTCACTATTGAGTAAAATTTTACCAGTTATTGGCGTGCTATCCTTTTTATGAAGTTGTATTACGTATTTATTGTGGTAGGTTGTAGGCTTTAATTTTTCTACTACAGAAAAGAGATATGTATGCGATGTAGTATCTTTTGAATGTACATAATGATCAGTATGTATCAATGGATTTTTGAGAAACGTGTTTAACAATCCTATACTAAAGAATACTATTAGAATCCCGAAACCGAAAGGGACAGACCATACTTGATTTTTTTGAGCAAGTATGTGACATGCGAGAAGAATAAGAAACAGAATAACAATACTACTACTAAGAACCAAAAATGATATAGGGATATAAGAACTAGCAATGATACCCATAATGAGTGCACCTGTTGCTTTCCCTAAAAGAAGATTAAATTTATTCAAAATAGGCTCGTATTTTCTTATAGCATTTTACCATAAAAAATGGTAGTGCTTATTGTTATATTATCAAATAGTATAACTAGAATAATTGATTTATTTATGTACATCGTTATAATGTATTGTAGGTCATTTTGACGATAGGGAAAACCTCACAGGTTGGTCATCTATTATATAACCCCTTCCTGTAGTCTTGGTTTAGAATGATATATATGTTATTTTGGATTACTGTTTTAAAAACGATAACCTATAATACCTATATGAGGTGTGTAGGGATATATACATACTATAGCGCGCGTGTTATCGTTCAAAAAACAGTCTCCTAATTATGAAATAAAGAGAAGGGAATTCTTAACTTTTACTATATGCGCTTCATAAAAATTAGAATGTAATCTCCCTTCTCTTATATTTGTAAAGAGATATATTTGATACAATTTAAATTGTAGATTTTTTTAATTCTAAGCTTTTAACTAAGAAGAAATTTCTTGAATTAAGTGTTCTATATAGGCAACTTTTAAGTCAATGTAAAGAGAGACTTTTTTAATAAATAATAATACTTTAACCATAAAGAATATGATGAAAATGAGACTACTTAGTAAAGAGATTTGCCATAAAAACAAATGTATGCTTGATTGAATAATTGTTGTTTCCATAAAATTTCTTTAATCGTATTCATTAAGTCCATATAACACTTCTTTCATTTTACTGCCATTAATCTCAACAGGTTTATAGGCTGTATTGAATTTGTCTATCGCTACGATAATGCTCTCTTTGAGTTTATTGTATTCTACAGGAATTTTATTGGCACATTGTGTCTTATTTTCGTAACTATCTAGCATAATTCCAAATTTCTCATAAAACTTTGCTCCTTGATCTATAAAAGCATTGTATTGTGTTATAAATTGTAATAGTCTATCTATAGGGAATTCTAAGTTAATTTGCATTTTGTGAGCTTTATAACGTTTACTGTCATCTGCTAAGGCTACATTAAGTGCTTCTAGATATATATCTAAATGCTCTCGTACACTATCCCAGTCGTCACTATCGCGACATTCTTTTAAAGGAGTTTTGTACTTGATAGGTTTTGTGAAGTCCACAAATAGTTGTTGTAATTCACCCATGATATTTTCATTGCTTTTCTGGAGAAAAACAGTCTCAAAATAAATAGTATTTAAATCATTATGCATACGTAACGTAAAATCCAATATGCATTCTACATCTTTAAGACTTTCTTCTTTCTGGGCTTTAGATGTACCATCATTATTAAATAAAGAAATAAAAGAATGAGCCACGGAAGCATAAATGTTATTTCCTAAAATGTTGGTAAGATCAAACCCATTCTTTTTATCGTTTTTTGACCCTAGAGTTTCTTTAATGTTTTTAAATTCTGGATAATTGTTTGGATTGGCTATTTTATTAATTTCATGAAACGTACTTACAGAAGCAAAATGATGATCTAATGCGAGTGTTTTTTCATAAAGTATTTTAATAATTTGCAATCCTTTGATGTATCGTATTTTACTGAGATCTGATAGTTCGTTCAGTCTAAGACGTTTTCTTTCTTCCTTGAGTCTGTCTTTTTCTAATAACCAATATAATTTTTGATCAGTAGTACTACTTCCTTTTATTCTTTGATTTGCTTTAGATAATTCCAAAGAAATTAGGTCGAACTTCTTTTGATAATGTATTCTGGTATCTTCTATTTCAATATATAATTGTTCTATATGCTCTTCTACAGAAACTTCATTTGTAATTTCAGTATCATTTATTGCATATAAAGTATGAATTCCGCAAAGGGATAGAATAATGGTGATGTATATAATAAGTTTCATGTTTTTAAAATTTTAATCGCTGAGCGATAGCCAAGGGTTCAATTCCCCGATGCTTGCATCGCTCTT
>CAYYSK010000004.1:0-39476 GCA_964474345.1 uncultured Flavobacteriaceae bacterium | reverse complement strand
CTGCTAGATACTGCGATGCTATATGCATTTGATCTTTCATTGATTTAAATTCCGGCATAGTTAATCCCTGTTAGTTTGTACATATCTCTATTAAATGTTGAAAGGTCATCGTGATTAAATTTACTGATGTCATCATATCCACATGCTCTTGCAACTACTTTGATCAGGTTGTTTGTAGCATCAAAATAGTTATGTAATTGCTTAGCAGAACTATCAATAATTAAACGGCTTCGTAATGATTCTTTTTGAGTAGCAATTCCTACAGGACAGTTATTACTACCACAAGCACGCATTCCTAAACAACCGATGGCTTGTAATGCCGAATTGGATACAGCTATGGCATCTGCTCCTAACATTAACGCTTTCGCGAAATCTTCAGCAACGCGTAATCCTCCAGTAATGATTAATGTTACATCTGTTGCGTCAACTTTATCTAAATATTTTCTAGCTCTTGCTAATGCAGGTATGGTAGGGACATTAATATGATCTCTTAAGATCGTTGGGGCAGATCCTGTACCACCACCACGGCCATCAAGTATGATGTAATCTACACCTACATCTAGTGCAAACTGAATGTCTTTTTCTATATGACTAGCAGCCAATTTAAATCCTATAGGAATTCCTCCAGTACGCTCTCTCACTTGAGCAGCAAAAGTTTTAAAATCTTCTACGCCATGAAAATCAGGAAAAGTCGCAGGAGAAATAGCGGTTTCTCCTTGTTTCAGCCCACGTACTTCAGCAATTTCTTTACTTACTTTGGCACCAGGAAGATGACCTCCTGTTCCTGTTTTTGCTCCTTGACCTGCTTTAAAATGAAATGCTTGAACGTTATCAAGTTTATCCCACGTAAATCCAAATTTCGCGGAAGCGAGTTCATAAAAATATTTAGAATTATTGGCTTGCTCTTCTGGAAGCATTCCTCCTTCTCCAGAACAAATTCCTGTTCCTGCAAGTTCAGCTCCTTTCGATAACGCAATTTTTGCTTCACGGGATAATGCTCCAAAACTCATATCACTTACAAAAAGAGGAATGTCTAAGTGTAATGGTTTTTTAGCTTTTTTGCCGATCACAACTTTAGTTGCAACAGCATCTTCATCTAATAGAGGCCTAGAGGCTAATTGCGCTGGTAAAAACTGAATGTCATTCCACTTTGGAAGTGTATTTCTGTCTACTCCCATCGAAGCAGAAAATCCGTGATGTCCTATGTTTTTAAGGCCGTTTTGAGCAAGTTCTTTAATATAGGTGGTGTAAGGCTCAGTATCTTCAGGATGCGTATCTGCATAGGCTCCTAGGTATTGATCACGATTAAAAGGTTGTGGACTATTTACAAGGTAGGCATCTATTTCAAACTCATCAACGAGTAAATCATCTCCTTCAATTTTTGTAGAGAATTTATGTAATACTTCCTTGTTATTATATTCTGATACTCCAGAATCTACACGATAATCCCAACCGTGAACGCCACAGATAAGATTATGTCCATCTACATGACCGTCAGCCATTAAGGCTCCTCTGTGAAGACAACGTCCATATAAAACAGAGATGTCGTCATCAAATTTTACAATCACTAAATCAAGTCCGTTTACGAGCGCATGCTCAGGTTCTTTGTTCTTTAATTGAGAAATTTTTGCAATTGAAATTGGTTTTTTCATTTGTTTTTATGCTATGTGTTATTGTTTATAATGGTGGTTTAAAATGCAAACCCTAAGACAAATACAAGACGCCCGCCATCGTTACTTCCGTAATATCCTATGTTTGCTGTAAATGTGTCTAGTCCACTTATCCAAAAAGAACCTCCAGCACTAGTGTTTATAGTACTAGATTCATCAATGATAGCAGAAGCTTCGTTTCCTTCCCAAACTCTCCCGTAATCAAAACCTCCAGTGATTCCGTAGTTTAAAGGAATAAAACTACTTTTAAATTTTCCTAATTTTAATCGTAAATCTGTGTTTTGATAAAAGGCATATTTCCCTATAAAACGCTCATTTCTGAATCCTCTTAGGCTATGATTTCCTCCTAAAGTAGCTCCGTGAAAGAACTCAAAATTATCTCCAAGTATTGCTTCTCCTCCTAGTTTTGTAGCAAATACTAAATTCCCATTTTTAGAAATTTTATAGTCAAAGGCAAAATGGGATTCTACATACCCAAATTTATTATCACTATCTCCTCCATCTACATTTGCTTTGTATCCAACAGTGATCTCTGTGTCTAGTCCATATGTTGGAAAAGCAAGATTATCTTTGTTTTTAAACCCGTATGATACTTCTCCTCCTACATAGGTTTGATTTTCAAAAGTAAACGTATCTATTCCTGGGATATTAGCTGTAGCAATAAAACGATCTGAAGTATTTTCTACTTCAAAAGATTCTATAAGAGGCTTGATTTCAAAATAACTTCCATTATTTCCTCTTCTTATTAAGGAGATAGCTCCTCTTAATTGACGAATACGTACACGATTAAAATCTAAATCTACTTCGTCTTTATCATATTCTGTGTCATTACCAAATCCAAAGAAGTTTTGAGCAAAGTTGGGGCTGTTGTATTTAAATTCAACGCCAAAGTTCCAATTATGAAATATGTTTGCAAATTCTCCATTATAACTTACATCGTATCCTGAATTTGCAGAATAGTAAGACGCGCTTATAGTATGCTTTGTCGTAAATGGATTGCTTTGTAAACCTTGAGTTGTAAATGTATTTGTAAAGCCTATTCTAAGGCCATCATCTGGATTTGTTCCAATGATAGGAAGAAATTGATTTACATTTTCTTTTCTTTTCTTATAATCGTAATTGTTGATCCCGTAATCATCAACAAGCCATTTTTTTGATCGCTTATTAACGATAGTATTTTCTTTATTCTTATAATCATAAATCTTTATCTTTTTTGTGTTTTTAAAATCATAGGTGTCATTTTTCTTGCCACCTATTACTTTAATTTTAATAAGATTACTTCCTTCTCCAGTAACATTAAAAGTATCTTTTCCTTCAAGACCGTAGATCCATATCTCTTTGGTTTCTGAAGCACTAAATGTACGCTCAAAAATACCATTGTCCTTACGCATAATTTCTACACGTGTTTGGCCATTTGGGAGTCTTTCTATGTTGAAGACATCGTTTTTTTGAGTTCCTATTAATACCGCATGCTTATTTACATATTCAAAATACGATCTGGCAATTGTTAGGATGTTACCTCTTCTACCTTTTAATTTTGATTTGATTTCTTCTATTACTTTTCCTTTCATTTCTTCAGGAAGGTTTTCAAAAGCTTTAGCTATAATATCATCTGTAACATGGTCTTGAATATACTTTGCTTCTTTTTCCCAAGCAGTCCAATCTGACTTGTTAATAAATGATTCGTCTAATGGATATGGTTCAAAACTAAACCATCGAGGGCTTTTTAATTCATCATCAAAAGATTGCATCATACGTAATGCTGGTACAGCACAACGTAAGAATCCAAAAATACTTCCATCAAAGACAGAAAAGGCTTGATCTCTATCTCTTGGAATGGGTTTGTATGTTTTTCTGCCGTTCTCTTTATATACAGCCCATCTCCATTGATCTTCATGACGATCCCAATCTCCAATAAGCATATCAAAGAGACGTGCTCTGATATAAGAAGATTCATCTACTGCAGATTTTCCATTTTTATGAATTTCTTGAAGTACATCTGAGGTACTTACAATATCTTGAGGATACCCAAAACTTCTTTCATTTTTATGACCAGATTCTACACGTTCTTCTATTAAATATAATTCGTCTCCGTACTCATCATTGTATTCTCCTAAAGCTTCTTGTTTAGGTATATAATAAAGGTTTGGATTTGTGTGATAGACATTGGCAGCATCTGCTAAGTCCCCTATTGTTGTGGCTGTATATGGATGTGCTGCTGTATAAAAATCCAGAACAAAACGATCAGCAAAACTACCTTCAAGATCTTCTTCTACATAAGCCTCTTTAAATGCTGTTGCTTGTAAAAATTTTGTAGCACTTTTGCGAAGAGCGCGCATTACATATTGTTTGCCTTCTTTGTCTTTTAATCGTAATGATTTAGACTGGTGACCGCCGCCACGTCTTATAGGAATAAGTCCACCTAATAATGTATCTATAAACGCAACAGGAGCATCTACTTCTTTACTATAAAACTCTCGATAACGATTTCCCCATAAGCCTTTATAAAGCTTACTTTTTTCAGTCTCTTCACTAGCATATACAGAAGATTTTTTGCTTTTTGAATATGTGTTTTTAGGTTCAAAAGAAATAGGAGCTGATTGCTCTATATTTTTAAAAAGCGTTGTTGTAAATAACACATCATTTTCATTTTTAAAATTTACTGTTACACTACCATTTGTATGTATGTCAAGACGTGCATATCCTTTTTCACTTGAAGTGAAATCACCACTTTTTTTAATTGCTTTTTTGACTCCTTGCGTATCACCAGAAGCCCCACTAATAACCTGAGGAATTCCAAAATCATTAATGTATTGTAAATTCTTATCACTTCCAGATACAAATATTATTTTTTCGTTTTCTTGTGCTAACGTAAGTAGTCTATTACGTAAACTTCTATATTGTGTGTGTTGAAAATCTTCTTGAGAAAACCCTCCTGTTCTTGCAAAGAAACCTACTTTAGATAAGGATAGCATTGGATGATGAATTGCAATAATCTTTGTTTTTGTTTGCGCTTTTTTCAAGATGCTTTCAAACTCTAAAAAGAAATCATTTCTGTTTTTAATATCACAATCTTCATTGAGATAGGTTTGCTTATCCCAATTTTCAAGATACCATTGAGAATCAATAGTAATTAATATTGCATTGTCCGTAAGATCTGTTTTTTTTATAGGACATCCTTTATCAGGATAAAAGGTCGCATCACTTTTTTTTTGAATATATTTTTCAAAAGCTTTTACTCCTTTGTAACCATTATTTTCCCATTCATTATGACCTGGTGTAAAAATGACATTCTTTTTTAAGGAAGAAACAATATTGAGTTGATCATCTATAATTGAGGTTTCATTATCATTAAATCCAGTTTCTGGGGTTGCATTTCCTAAGATTATTAATTTAGAATCTTTGGAAGCGTCTTCTACAATAGCTTGTAATGTACTTTTTGCGTCAAGTGTATTTGTATTTCCGGTAATGAATACTGAGATTTCTTTTTCTTGTCCATAAGTATACGATGTCATACAAAGTATAAGAACAAAGAAAACTTTGTAATTATGGTTTATAAGATTCATTATTTGTGAGTTTTAAGTTTGAGTGTGATTGCGTTTTTTGATAAATAATCTCCTTGTGGAAGTGTGAGTAGGCACGCTTCCAATATGAAATAAATAATAATGTTATACTAATTATGATGGACCTAGGGGTTAGAGCCATCAATAAAACTTATTCTTTATGAATGGTTTTACATCTAGGGCATTGTCTGCCAGTAACTGTACTTTTTAATTTGATTCCGTTGAGGTGAGTCACTATAAAATCTTGAACAAATGCATAATTTGCTTCATGATTATTTACATCAATTTGAGGATCTTTATATTTCTCTCGAACTATATTTTCATACTCTTGATCTCCCCAACAGTTTGGACAATATCCTTGTGTTATATCTTCTTCCTGTTTTTTTGAATTCTTTTCTAATAGTTTTTTAAGGAAATTCATAGTGCAGTTAGATTTGATGTGTTGATAATAATAGTATTTGTGAAATGAGAAGACTTTAAACACCCACTTTTTTTAGTGCTTAAATAATCTAATGATGTATGATTGAAAAATTTGTAATTGTCAGAATTTCCTATATCTACTAAAAAGTAATGCAGAGAGTGCTCGGGTGTGGGTACAAAAATGCGTGAATAGCTTAATGTTTTAGTTGAGTTCATGTGATGATTGGTTATTGTTCTTGTGTCTGTCGAAGTGTTCTAAAATTCCTTTCATTGGAAAATATTTTTTTAGAAATGATATTGGATACTCTAAGCTTTACAATCTTAGAATTAGTTTATTTCTTAAGCTCTGTAATAAACTTTGTGCTATATTCAATCTCTCCATCTTTACGCATTGTACTCAATATATTACTTACAGTTTGTCTAGATGTATTGGTAAGGCCAGCAATGTCTTTATGAGTAAGTAAATTTTTAGCAATTAGATTTCCTTGATCATCAACTTCTCCGAATTGTTCTACATAGTCTGCTATAAATTCTTTAATTCGAACCGCACTATCTTTATAAAGTAAGTCGTGAAGTTTTCTCTCGAGGCGTTTAATACGTCTACCATAAATTTTGAGTAGACCATTTTTAAGAGATTTATGTTTTTGCATAAGCTCTTCCATTTGATCTGCTTCTATGTAACAGATAATACAGTCTTCAAGCGCGTATGCTACTTCTTCTGATGCCATTTCTTTATCATAAAGTGCTAGTTCTCCAAAAATATTACCGCGCTTTACAACATACTTAACAGTATGTGTAGTTTTATCGACAATTTTTACAGCCCCTTTCTTAAGAAAAAAAATGCATTTTTTGTCAACACTTTGAAGATTAATAATTGACCCTTTATCAATATTTTCCATCTCCAAGATTTCACACATGAGCATCATGGTGGTAAGACCCAATTTTCTAAAGAGGTTGAATTCTTCTAAAAACCAATATTTAGTGAGTGTTTTCAATAAGTTATTAATTTAGATACCTCAAAAATAAATAAATGATGCACCTGGTTATAGTTTTAAAAAATGATAATTTACTCTGGACGACACTTATTAAATATTTTTTATAACTAACCTTTGAGCGTGTTGAATTTTAATACTTAAAAAAGATATATTAAATAAACATAATGCTATTTAGTATCTAATTGACTTAAATAGAGTCCCATTTTAATTTTCCAATAAGGTATTTGCTCTTCAAAGTATGTAAAAAAGGATTTCAAACTATTGGGATCTTCTACATTATTTTGAGCATTTGTAATTTGTTGAACCTCTTGGGAAGTAATAAATTGATAAAAGTCAAACTCCATTCCTTCTTCGTGTAATTTCATAATATGATTATGAATAGATCCTAACGTAAGATTCCTAGTTTCTGCAATTTCTTCTAGAGAAAGTCCTTCTTCAATAAGTTTACGTGTTTCTTCAAAGGTTTTACTTTTCTTCTTTGGTTTAGGCTTTGTAATATGGGTTTGAATTACTTTAATAAAATCTGTAGCATACTTTTCTAGTTTTGCTTGTCCAACACCACTTATTTGAAGAAATTCGGCTTCGGTAGTAGGTTCCTGATCTTCCATGTCTTTAAGACTAGCATCATTAAATATAATATAAGCTGGAACATTTTCATCACGAGCCAACTCATTACGTAACTCACGTAATTTCTCAAATAAAGTGCCTTTGGGTTTTTTAGGTTTTCGCTCTTTGATAATTTCAGTAACGGGTTGAATAAGGTTTGCGAGTTGTACTTTTTTATGATTAAACAACACTTCTCTGGAAAGAGGAGTGAGAAGGAGTCTTCCGTTTTCGCGAAAGCGTATTTCTAATAACCCCTGATTGATCATTTGTATAATATATTGTTGTAAATCTCTCCAAGCAACATTTTTGGCTACTCCATATGTCTTAATATGTTGATATCCTTTGTCGTATATCACAGCATTTTGAGAGCCTCTAAGTACATCTATAAGGGTTCCCAAAGCTTCTTGTTCTTTTAAACGAGTCACTCCAGAAAGTACCTTTTGAGCTAGGATAGTGCCATCAAAATATTCGGGATTGTTTTTACAAATATCACAATTGCCACAATCTTCTATTAGAAATTCCCCAAAATAATTTAAAAGAATTTTTCTACGACAACTCAACGCTTCTGCATATTGTTGCATACGTTCTAGTTTTGCGGTTTGATAGTCAATATTTGCACTATTTTCTATAAACTTGCGTAGCTGGATTGTATCTGCATAACTGTAAAATAGCATAGTGTGCGCAGGTAATCCGTCACGACCAGCGCGACCTATTTCTTGATAATAACCTTCAATGTTTTTAGGCATATTATAATGAATAACCCATCGTACATTACTTTTGTCTATTCCCATTCCAAAAGCTATGGTTGCAACAATAATGGGTGTTTTGTCGCTTACAAATTCTTCTTGTATTTGAGATCGTTCTTGAGCATTAAGCCCTGCATGATATGCTTTGGCAGTATAATTTGCATCTCTTAATTTTTGAGCAAGTTGCTCTGTACTTTTTCTACTTAAACAATAAACAATACCACTTTCAAAAGGATGGCTATCTAAAAATTTAAGAATTTGCTGTATGCGGTTCTGTCCTGGTCGTACATCTAAAAAAAGATTAGGTCTGTCAAATGAAGAGACATACCTTTTTGCATTTGAGATTGTAAGCTGTTCAGCGATATCATCCTGAGTTGAAGTGTCTGCAGTAGCAGTAAGTGCTATAAGTGGAGTCTTAGGATATTGTTTTTTAAGATATCCTAGCTGGGTATATGCAGGCCTAAAATCATGACCCCAAGATGATATACAATGTGCTTCATCTATAGCAATAATAGATAAGGTGACATCTTGTAAGGTATTGCCTAATAATGATAAACTTTCAGGAGCTACATAGATCAGATCAAGATTACCTTGAAGTAGATTTTTTATGACTTGTTGTGTTTCTTCTGGTGGTTGCGTGCTATTATAATAAGATGCTTTAATACCATTTGCTCTTAAAGCATCTACCTGATCTTTCATTAGAGCAATAAGTGGCGAGATAACTAAAGCTGTTCCAGAGAGTGCTATAGCTGGAAGTTGGAAACACATTGACTTTCCACCTCCAGTGGGCATAATGACTAGAGCATCTTTTCCAGAAATAATGTCTTGGATAATCTCAAGTTGACTATCTCGAAATGAATCATACCCAAAATGAGTTTTAAGTAACGCTTGTAAGTTGTCTTTTTTTGCAATCATAGATAGATACGCAAGCTACTAAATATGCTGTTTACTATTAGTAATTAAAATATAAATTAGAAATGTCTCATTTTATTGAATAATTACTTTTTTAATTATTGCTTTACCTTTCTCATCTTGAATTGATAAAAAATATACACCAGTTGCTATATTTGAGACATTAATGCGTTGTTCCTGATTATTTACATCAATTATTTTTTCTTTAATTATTTTACCTTGTATGTTAATGATAGATGTCTCTAATAGTTTAGCATCACCAGTATATGTGAAATAGATATTATGTTTTGCGGGATTAGGATAAATAGTAAAACTAGAATTATTAAATGATTCAATATCTAATGGATTAGAACCTTCTATAATAGTCATTGTTTGATTCGGGTCAATATTTTCAATACGATCAACTATACCACTTAACCAAGTTACTTCAATATAATCTATACTAGATGCTTGCCCTAAGCCAAAGAACTCAGAATTACTATTCTGATTCATATATCCTTCACCACATAATGTATAACCATAATATATATTATCTCCTAGCCCTACTTTTATAGTAGATCCTATGCCCATACGATTACTGATAGTGCCTTGTAATTTAATTTTAAGCCAATTATTATCAGTGACTGTTTTATTGCTCCATAAAGAGATAGGAGCATTGTTTGCATTTATAACTACGATATCTTGGAGACCATCATTTTCTATATCACCTACTGCATTTGAATAACTAATTTGATTATCTCCTTCAAATCCACTACTTGTAGGAATACTATAATTACCTTGACCATCATTTATATAAAGAACATTAGAAAGTCTTCCGTCACTTCCGTCTATACTTCCGCTTACATATAAATCTTTGTATGTATTATTAGATGCATCTATACATACCGTACCCCAACCAATACTATCAAAGCGTGTTCCATTTTCTAAAGCTATATTACTGAAAGTACCGTCTCCATTATTAAGCAAATAGGCATTACCTACAGTAACATCGTCTTCAAAAGAAGGATAAAAGTTGGTTACATAGATATCGAGCCATCCATCATTATTAAAGTCATCTATGGTAGTAGACATCGCACTCATATATAAATTAACTCCTGCTTCTATACTTACATCAGTAAAAGTGCCATCCCCATTATTTCTATATAGTGTGTTTGGTGTTACACATTTATCATTAGCAGTATAAATATCTTGATCTCCGTCATTATCATAATCAAAAAAAGAAGAACAAAAAGTGATATATCCATTTTGACTGATTCCAGAACTTACAGTTACATTAACAAAAGTACCATCTCCATTTCCTTTATAAAGTAAATTTCCATGTATCTGGTCGGCATCCCTTATGCTTATAAAAACATCTAAAAATCCATCATTGTCATAATCACCCCATGAGCTCCCCCAATATGGAATATCTGTAGATGGTAATCCTGAAGTATTTGTAATGTTTGTAAAAGTATTATCTCCGTCATTTCTGTATAACCAAAGGTGCCCTAAGTCACTAGTTGCAAAAAAGTCATGATCTCCATCATTATCATAATCTATCCAAATAACATGTCTAGCTTGAATATCATTACTTGTAATGCCTAACTCTACAGCTTGGAAATTACCATTCACGTTTTTAAAAAATTGAAAATCATTAATCGCCGATGCTGGTATTGTAATATCGTCCCATCCATCTTGATCATAATCAAAAAAAGAAATACTTGGACCTAATATACTAATGCCATATACAGTTTCTTGATCAAAAAGTGATGATTCTTCATTTTGGAACTCAATTTGACCAAAGCTATATTGAGTAATAAGAATAAATAAGAATAATAATAATCTATTCATTTTAAGTCTAGTTTTAGCGGCTTAAAATACTAAAACTTTTTTTAAATAAAATAAATATTATCCTCCTACATTATTTGGGTTATACCCTAAATAAGGAACATCATATTCTTTAAAAGTAATCCCATACTCTTCTAATTCTTTAAGAATAGGTGTATACACTTCTTTTTGAATTGGAAGTTGTACTCCAGGTGTCGTAATATCTCCATTTAGAATACGAAGCGTTGCCATAGCTACAGGAAGTCCTACTGTTTTAGCCATTGCGGTATTAATCTGATCAGTACCTAAACTTACCATAGTTGCATCTATTTGTTTACGATCTCCATTAAGTTCATATCCAAATTTGTGATACATCACAATCATATCTTTATCTTCTGGGGCAAGTGTCCATTTGTCTTCTAGTATGCGTTGTAAGCACATTGCAGGAGTAGCATTGACAAGACCTAATTTTTTGTCAGGATTAAATATATCCAACTCTACAAGTTTGTCCCAGAGAAGATCATCTTGATCAATCTTAAGATAATGACGTAATTTTAATTCTACAGAGTCTGTAGGCGAATAGGGTAAAAATAAGTTTAAGAAATCTCTATAGCTCATTTTTTCTGTTTCTTGAAGAGTATAACTGTCATCTACCATACCCATCATTACAAAAATGTGCCAAGCTCTGGAAAAACCAACACGACGTATCGTTCCTCTGTATAAAGTGTTTATATCGTCAAGACCATATACAGATCTATATTTAAGAGAATTTCGATTGGCATATCCTTCAAAACGTCCATATCCTTCTATTTCTAAAAATTCTGTTCGTCTAAAAAGACGTTGGTATGGAATGTATTTATAAGCCCCTTCTTGTATAAATTCGGCAGCTCCTCCTTGTCCAGCAAGAACTACATTACGAGGATTCCAAGTGAATTTGTAATTCCATAAGTTAGTGTCGCTTTCTGGTGCAACTAAGCCTCCTGTAAAACTTTCAAAGAGAATCATCTTTCCGCCATTATCGCGTATACGATCAATAACATGCATGGCACTCATGTGATCAATACCAGGGTCAAGCCCTATTTCATTCATAAAAATAAGCCCTTTCTCTTTTGCAGCTTGATCTAGTGCTTGCATCTCTTTAGAAATATAAGAAGCAGTAATCATAGATTTATTATGAGTAATACAATCACGGGCTACCTCTATATGAAAACGGGCAGGTAACATCGAAATAACGATGGTGGCATTTTTTATAGCTTCTACTCGCTGCGATTTGTTAAATACATCAAGGATAATAGCTTGACCTTTTGGGTGTTCACCAACAAGTTTTTGCGCATTCTTTAAAGAAATATCCCCTACAATAATTTTTAATTGTTCTGTAGTGGCTTTATTGAGTAGGTAATTTACTAATTGCGAAGTTGATTTTCCAGCTCCTATAACTAAAATCGTTCTTGTAGACATTTGGTTGTAAATTTGTAGAATACGAATGTAGTTATTTGAATTACTATTCAACAATAAATTTTATGAACAAACGACTTTTATTTACAGGAAGTATTTTTGGATTTTTAGGAGTTATTATAGGCGCTTTTGGCGCTCATGGGCTTGAAAAATCACTAGATGTAGATGCATTAGCAACATTTGAGACAGGTGTAAAATATCAGATGTATCATGCATTATTACTTTTACTTGTGGCTTCTTTCGCTTTAAGCGAAAAAACAAAAAAGACACTTCTTATCTTACTTATAGGAGGGATTATTCTGTTTTCTGGGTCTATCTATGGACTCGCTACAAATACCCTTACAGAGTTTGATTTTACAAAAATTGCACTTGTTACACCGATAGGAGGAACCTTGTTAATAATAGCGTGGGGAGTCCTTATTGTCAAATTCTTGCAAATGAAGCATCAGAAATAATATAAAAATACCTTTGAACTCTAAGGTATTTTTTACATTTGCACTATAAAAACAACACAACAAATACCATTTTATGGCTTCTGATACTTCAGTTACGAAAACGATATCGTTAAAACCTTATGGAATCAATAACGCAATCGCTCATTATCAATTAGAACCTCAAGAGTTACACGATATTTCTGTGAAGAATGATATGGGGAAAACAACATCTAGTGGAGCTCTTGCTGTGAATACAGGGAAGTTTACTGGACGATCGCCATTAGATCGTTTTATTGTAAAAGATGAAAAGACCACAGATTTAGTTTGGTGGGGAGATATTAATCTTCCGTTTGAAACAGATGCTTTTGCAAAATTAAAAACAAAAATCACTGATTATTTATCTGATAAAGAGTTGTATGTAAGAGATAGTTATGCATGTGCAGATGATAATTACAGACTTAATATTCGTGTGATAAATGAATATCCTTGGTCAAACATGTTTGCATATAATATGTTTTTACGCCCAACGGAAGAAGAATTGAAAAATTTTGATCCAGAATGGACAATACTTAATGCTCCAGGATTTCTAGCAAACCCAGAAATAGATGGAACTCGTCAAAGTAATTTTGCAATTTTAAGTTTTACTGAAAAAACTATTATTATAGGAGGAACGGGATATACAGGAGAAATTAAAAAAGGTATTTTTTCTGCACTTAACTTTATTCTTCCTGTAGAGAAAAACACATTACCGATGCACTGTTCTGCAAATGTAGGTGATAATGGAGAAACAGCCATCTTTTTTGGGCTTTCCGGAACAGGAAAAACAACACTTTCTGCAGACCCAGAGCGTAAATTAATCGGAGATGATGAGCATGGATGGACAGCAGAAAATACAATCTTTAATTTTGAAGGAGGTTGTTATGCAAAAGTAATTAACCTTTCAGCGGAGAATGAACCTGATATTTATAATGCAATAAAACCAGGAGCAATTTTAGAAAATGTAATCATGGATGCTGAGGGTAATGTTGATTTTGAAGATATCTCGATTACTCAAAATACACGTGTAAGTTATCCAATTAATCATATTAATAATATTCAAACTCCTTCCCTAGCATCTAATCCTAAGAATATTTTCTTTTTAACAGCAGATGCCTTTGGAGTGTTGCCTCCAATCTCAAAGTTGACACCTGGTCAAGCAGCATATCACTTTATAAGTGGATATACTGCAAAAGTAGCAGGGACAGAAGCAGGGGTGACAGAACCACAACCTTCTTTTTCAGCTTGTTTTGGAGCACCTTTTATGCCATTACACCCTACAAAATATGCTGAGATGCTAAGCCGTAAAATGCAAGAGGCAGGAGTAAATGTATGGTTAGTGAATACGGGTTGGACTGGAGGGCCTTACGGAGTAGGATCTCGTATGAAATTAAAATACACACGTGCGATGATTACAGCTGCAATGAATGGCAAATTAGGGTCAGAGATTACTCCTGATGATTATCATATACATTCTGTATTTGGAGTGGCACAACCTCGTGTATGTCCAGGAGTGCCTACAGAAGTACTATCTCCAAGAGCAACTTGGAATAATGATAAAGGATATTATGAAACTGCTCATAAACTAGTAAAATCTTTTAAAGAAAACTTCAAGAAGTTTGAATCTTATGCTAATGAAGAAATCATGAATGGACAACCACCATTAGTGTAAGGTTTTATTATAAAATATTAAGAGATATATTCATATTCTCTTTTCCATAAACTATTAAGATTTTCTTGATAGTTTGTTTAGGGATGAAAAGCGGTTGTTATAATAACAATCGCTTTCTGTTTTTATGAAAATTATTGTATCTTTTATTACTATACTTATGAGAATTCGTACTCTGCTAAAAATATTATTATTACTGTTTTGTATCACGCTATTGACAATCATTGTGTCTAACTATTCTATTGAATCAAATGCAAATGGAAAAACGTATTCTGATGCAACTTTAGTTAAGAAGAACAAGGTAGGACTTGTATTAGGGACATCAAGAACATTGCAAAATGGCCATGTGAATTTATATTTTAAATATAGGATAGAAGCTACTGTAGCATTATACAATGAGGGGAAGATAATATTTGTATTAGTGAGTGGTGATAATAGTAGAAAAGGATATGATGAGCCTACAGATTTTAAAGAAGAGCTTATTAAAAGAGGAATACCATCAGAAAAAATATTTTTAGATTATGCGGGATTTAGGACATTAGATTCTGTTATTAGAGCAAAAGAAATATTTGAGCAGGAACAAATTACTATCATCTCTCAAGAATTTCATAATGAAAGAGCAATTTATCTTGCAGAGAAAAATGGTTTAGAAGCTATAGGGTATAATGCTCGAGATGTATCAAAGCGATACGGACTGAAGGTACAACTAAGAGAATATTTAGCGCGTACAAAAGTATTTCTGGATATCTTATTTAATGTAAAACCTAAGTTCCTAGGCGATAAAATAGAAATAAAATAAGGTGTAGATCTAATTTAGTACATTGGAGAATGGATTATGAGAACGTAATAATATATTTGAAAACCTTTAGTTTAGACGAGTCGCCATATGATCCAGGAGGGGCTATTCATTTACTAAAAGCAATTATTGAAAATATTCAAGAACATCATATAGATCATGATCTTGAACAGTATGCAGCCTGTTTTGACGAAAAAAATGAGGCCTTTGTAAAAAAGCTACTCACGTATATTCCTATAAGTAGAAAGATTGAAATTGAAGAAGAATTAAAAGATTAAGAAACCTTCGCTTTTTTATTTACAAGATAAACTCCTCCTATAATGATTAGTGAAGCGAAAAGTTGCCAAATTGTAAATTTCTCTCAAGGGTACATTACGGAAAGTATTTTTTATTTTGAATTTAAAAATATCCAAAATAAAAAATACAACCACCCCAGTTGTTGTTAAGAAACCTTCGCTTTTTTATTCACGAGATATACACCTCCTATAATAATTAGTGAAGTGAAAAGTTGCCAAATTGTAAATTTCTCCCCATCTAATAATCCCCACATTACGGAAATAATAGGCATTAAATACGTCACTGATGAAGCAAATACAGGGTTACTTATTTGTACTAGCTTATTGAACATTACTTTCGCCATAGCAGTTCCAAAAAGTGCTAGAACCAAAATATACCCTAAAGAAATTTGTACATCAGTAGTTTGTAATAACTCAAGATTAAAAAAATCTGAAAAGAATAATAAAACAAGAGCAGGTGGGATCAAGAAAATGAAGTTTCCAGTGGCAATAGCAATAGCAGAGATGTTCTGCATATATCGTTTTATAATATTTACATTAAGTGCATACATTACTCCAGCAGATACTACAAGTAGTGCGTACCAGTAGTTTTGTGAGGGATTGATACTGGCACCTATAAGAATAAGAGCTGTAGCACCAGCAAGGCCTACTAAAACACCTATAAGTTGACGTTTTAAAAAATGAACTCCAAATATTGTTAATCCTAATAAAAGGGTGAGCAAAGGAACACTAGAATTAAGAATAGCTGCAATAGCACTATCTATCTCGGTTTCGGCATAAGCAAAAAGAAATACAGGAAGTCCTGTTCCTAATATACCTGAGATAATGATCCATTTCCAATCTTGTTTTTTGATAGTGCGTAGACTTTTCCAGCCTATAAGTAATAAAAAGAATGCAGTAAATAAAATACGTAATGCTCCGAGTTGAACAGGGGTGAGGCCTACAAGTCCTTTTTTAATAAGAATAAAAGAACTTCCCCAAATAATGGATAAAACAACAAGATAAATCCATTTTAAATTACTGTTTTGCATAGCAAAAAATTAGGTACGCAAAGTTGAGGATATTTTACATAAAAGAATAGATAAAAAGAAAAGAAATATCTGATTATGATTTAATCTTCTTTCCAAGAAATAGTTTCCATTAAATGACGAATATCATTTTTAAGATATACTGCTGCAGGGTAAATACTGTCGTAATTAGGCTTTGCATTAAAATAAATAGAACCCGTAATAAAGTGTTGTATGCTGTCAGTTACATAGAATTGAGATTGAGAAGCAGCATTGCCTCTTACGTCATAAAACATTCCGTAAACACCTTGTAATTCATTGACGTACTTCTCTTCAATAATATCATCAGCTTTAATCACGTGTTCATACGTAAGTTTTTGTGCATCTCTTAATAAACTATTGATGTTATCATTCACTTTTCTATAGGTTAAAAAAAGAGTGCCGTCTAAAGCTGGATAATCAACAATAGCAGAGCAATTATCTTTAAAACGAACAATCCCAATATCGTTTTTTTCAAAACCGTAGTTACAATCAGAAGCAATTTTTATGTAGTCAGCTTTTGGATATTCAAGACTTAAAAAAGCTTCTGGTTTAGGCAATACATCACTATCACAAGATATAAATATTGCACAACAACTTATAAAAAATAAATAAAACTGGACTCTCAAGATCGTATGGTAAATTTAATTTGTTTAATGCGTTTTTTGTCTATAGCTTCTACGGTAAACGTATATTTATTATAATTTATTACTTCATTTTTTTTAGGAAATCCTCCAGATATTTCTAGAATAAATCCAGCAATTGTTTCGGCTTCTCCTTTTCGATTTTCAAAAACACTATCATCTTCAAGGTGTATAATACGATAAAAATCCTTTAAGGATGTTTTTCCATCAAAAACATAATTAGAATCATCAATCTTTGAATAGATAATATCTTCATCATCAAATTCATCACTTATATCTCCTACAATCTCCTCAATGATATCTTCTAGTGTTATAATTCCGCTAGTTCCACCATATTCATCTACGACAATAGCAAGATGATTTTTCTTCTCTTTAAACTCAGCAAGAAGATCATCTAATTTTTTGTTTTCGGGAATAAAATTAGGCTCTCTTAATAATGAAGTCCACTCAAACTTTTTGTCAGATAAGTGTGGTAATAAATCTTTGACATATAAAATACCTGTAATAGTATCTATACTCTCTTTATAAACAGGAATACGAGAATATCCTTTGTCAGTTATAAGAGGTAAAATTGTGGTATAAGAGTCTTCTTGATTTAATGCAAAAACATCCATACGAGGACGCATTACTTGTTTTGTATCTGTATTACCAAAGGCAACAATTCCTTTTAGGATTTTTTGCTCCTCTTGAGTTGTATCTTCTTCACTGGTAAGTTCTAGGGCCTGAGATAATTGGTCTACATTAAAGTTTGATTTTTGACCTCCCAATTTATTATGTATTAATAAGGTGATGTATTTCATAGGGCCACATAATGGGGTGAAAAGCACATCAAAAATACGTAGAGGAATTGCCATAAAACTTGCAAACTTTTTATTGTTACGACTCGCATAAATTTTAGGTAAAATCTCTCCAAAGAGTAATATTAAAAAAGTAATCACTACAACTTCTAGAATGAAACGTAATGATATACCAAAAAAAGTAGATTGTATAGAAGCAAAAAGGGTTTCTCCTATACTAGCAAAAAGAAGAACAATGGCAATATTAATTGTATTATTTGCTACTAGAATAGTGGCGAGTAGCTTCTTGGGGGTCTTTAATAATTTTGAAACTATTTTGAGTTTAGAATCTTTTTGCTCTATTGTCTCTGAATCTTCAAGATCTATAGGATTAAGTGAAAAAAAAGCTACTTCTGCACCACTTATAAGAGCAGAGCATACTAATAAAATTAATAATATGATGATACTAATGAGTGTAGTACTATCTAAAGATGTTATTAGAATTAATAAGGGTTCAGGCTCGGGATCCAATCGAATTCAAATTTGTTAAACGTAGTTTTAAAAAGGAAGATCATCTGCATCTTCTGTTTGCGAAATAGATGGTGTTCCTTGTGGTTGCTTAGTTTGTTGTTGTGCTTGTGTAGAAGATGTATTTGTCGTTGATTGTCCTTCGCCTTTTGGAGTTAGGAAAGTAAAATCTACACATTGTATTTCTGTACTATACCTTTCTAGACCTTTATCATCAGTCCATTTACGTGTTTTTAGGCGACCCTCAATATATACTTTATCTCCTTTTCTAAGATATTTTTCACATATCTCAGCAGCTTTATTTCGTACTACAATAGTATGCCATTCCGTATTGCTTACTCGTTCACCGGTTGTTCTATTTGTGTACTCTTCATTAGTAGCTAAAGGAAAACGTCCTATACTATTTCCACCTTCAAAATAGTGCATTTTTACTTCGTCTCCTGTGTGACCTATAAGAATTACTTTATTTATAGTACCTGCCATATTGTTAAATGTACAAAATTATCTCTTTTTATAAAAGAAGTTTTAAAAATCAAAGGTATCGATAAACTTAGAGATAAGTACAGGAACAGGAAATGATTTGATGTCTGTAATAGTGACTGCATTTTCAGGGAGTTGCTGTACATCCAGAATCCAGAAAATAGTATGCAAGTGTTGATGAGATAATTTATGTACAATCGGTTTTGTATTGTATTGTTGTATACTTTGGATAGTATAAAGGGCAGTTTTTTTAAGAAATGGTTCGCTTTCGCGAAAGCGTATGTGATCAAACTCTCCTTCTATTACGGGAAATTCATATAGACCTTGCCATATTCCTTTTCCTGTTCGGCGATGTAATAATGTCTTCTGATCTTCTGAACGGAATACTAAATAATGTAAATGCCTATTCTTAATTTTTGTTTTTTTAAGCTTTACAGGAAGTTTGTTAATCATGTTTTTTTGCAAGGCTATACAAGAGTCATTAAAAATACAATGTAAGCAATAAGGATTCTGAGGCTTGCACTGTATGGCTCCAAACTCCATGATAGCTTGATTAAAGTCTGCAGGTTGTTTAGAATCAATAAGTTCTTGTGCAAGTTTTTTAAATTCCTTTATACCAGAAGTGCTATTAATTGGAGTTTCAATTCCAAAAATACGAGACAATACTCGATATACATTTCCATCTACGACAGCAGTAGGTTCATTAAAACTTATACTTGCTATTGCACTCGCTGTATAATCACCAACTCCTTTTAAGTCAAGAAGTTTTTTATAGGTGTTAGGGAAAATACCATTGCATTCTTCTATAATATATTTTGCTGCTGCATGTAAGTTTCTTCCTCTAGAATAATAACCGAGACCTTGCCATAATTTTAACACTTCTTCTTCAGAAGCATTTGCTAGATCTTTTACAGTAGGAAATGCTTCCGTAAATTTTAAATAATACGGTAACCCTTGAGCTACTCGTGTTTGTTGAAGGATGATTTCTGAGAGCCAAATATGATAAGGATCGGTGGTTTGTCTCCAAGGCATTTCACGCTTGTTTTTTAAATACCACGATATGAGTTTATTAGATAATTCCAATTAAAAATAGAGCTTTCTGCTAAAATATATACTTATCTTCTTATAATTTAAAACATTATGCTTGAAAGTTTGAATTTATAATGCTTATATTTGCGAACTTGAAATTTTAACCCCTAAACAATTATTAAAATGACAAAAGCTGATATTGTAGCAAAGGTATCTGAAAAATTAGGTATCGAAAAGAATGATGTACAAGCAACTATCGAATCGTTTATGAGCGAGGTAAAAACTTCTTTGGAAGGAGGAGACAACGTTTATTTGAGAGGATTTGGTAGCTTTATTATTAAAACAAGAGCAGAGAAAACAGGTAGAAATATTTCTAAAAATACAACTATCAAAATACCTGCTCATAACATACCAGCGTTCAAACCTGCTAAAGTATTTGTAGAAGGTGTGAAAACGAACGTTTCTGTATAATTAAGTAATCCAATAAAAGAATCATTTTATGCCAAGTGGTAAAAAAAGAAAAAGACACAAGGTAGCAACGCACAAACGTAAAAAGAGACGTAGAGCAAACCGTCACAAGAAGAAAAAGTAGTCTAAGACTACTTTTTCTTTTGAATTATACATGTATTATTAAAACTTTGGTACATAGATAATAAGGTGCGTAAATAGAATAAGCTTCACTTGATTTGGCATAGTACAATTGCTATGAATAAATGTTTAAGTATAGTGATTGTTGTTTTTTAGGTATACCTTTTTTATGCATATAGACGTTTTAAATGTATACATAGTGTATAATTTTAGTTCTTTGACATCGTAACATATACCCCTTATACCTGAGGTGACCCATATGTTACAACGTATTTATTACATTCGGTATACATATCATACCTGTGATAAATTATTGTATAATCCATTTGTGACGCCAAATAAAAAAGTGTCATGGATAAAAATTACTAAAGAGTGAATAAAGAATTAATTATAAGATCTAGTTCCTCAGTAGTTGATTTTGCCTTACTAAAAGATGGAAGACTTATAGAACTTCATAAAGAAGAAGACGGAAATAAGTTTAATGTAGGTGATGTATATATCGCAAATATTAGAAAAACAGTTTCGGGATTAAATGCTGCATTTGTAAATGTAGGTTATGAAAAAGATGCTTTTTTGCATTATCATGATTTAGGCCCTAAACTTCCAACCCTTCTAAGTTACATAAAACGTGTAAGCACAGGTAAATTAAAAGACTATTCTTTAAAAAACTTTCCTTTTGAAAAAGACATAGACAAGAACGGCAAAATTGCCGATGTTTTAAGGTCAAAGCAAAGTGTACTTGTACAAATCGCAAAAGAACCTATTTCTACAAAAGGGCCTAGGATAAGTAGTGAACTTTCCATAGCCGGTAGATATATTGTTCTCGTGCCTTTTTCTGAGCGCATTTCTATCTCTCAAAAGATAGAAAGTAAAGAAGAAAAAGCGCGCCTTAAACGATTAGTGCAAAGCATCCGTCCTAAAGGATTTGGTGTAATAGTGCGCACAGTTGCGCAAGGAGTAAAGGTCGCAGAACTAGACAAAGACCTGCAAAATTTGGTAGACAAATGGGCTACCATGAGTAAAAAAATTCAAGGAGCACATCATCCTAGTAAAGTGCTTGGTGAAATGAATCGAGCATCCTCTATTTTAAGAGATATCTTTAATGATAGCTTTACAGGAATTACTGTTGATGATGAAACGCTCTATTATCAAATCAAAGAATATTTAAGTGAGATCGCTCCTAAAAAGGAGAGTATTGTAAAATTGTACAAGAATTCAACTCCTATTTTTGAGAAATTCGGTATAGAACGTCAGATTAAGACATCTTTCGGAAAAACAGTTTCTATGAGTAAAGGAGCTTATCTTGTTATCGAGCATACAGAAGCACTTCACGTGGTAGATGTAAATAGTGGCAATAGATCAAATAAAGCAAAGAGTCAAGAAGACACTGCGCTAGAAGTGAATATGATTGCTGCCTCTGAAATTGCACGCCAGTTAAGCCTTCGAGATATGGGAGGTATTATAGTTATCGATTTTATCGATATGAATAATGCAGAAAATCGAAGAAAGCTCTTTAATCATCTTAAAGATCAGATGAAGGAAGATCGAGCAAAGCACAAAATATTACCGCCTAGTAAGTTTGGTTTAATCCAAATAACAAGGCAAAGAGTAAGACCAGAAATGAATATCAAAACCCGAGAAATTAATCCTAATGGATCAAGTGGGGAGATAGAAGCACCTATTGTTATGGTGCAAAAATTAGAAGGTAAACTCGACAAAATTCTTAAAAACGGCAATAAAAAAGTAACGCTACATGCGCATCCTTTTGTTGCAGCTTTTCTAACCAAAGGATTTCCATCTATTCGTTCTAAATGGTTTTTAGAACACAAAAAATGGGTAAAAGTAATGCCCAGAGACGCTTACACGTATCTTGAATATCGCTTTACAGATCATAGCGGTAAAGAAATTAAGTCATAGAATTTAAACCCTGTTCCTTAGAAGGAATGGGGTTTTTTTATGCGCTTTCGCGAAAGCGTATAAAGACAAATTATACATAAAATAGTAACTTTGTTTTCTGTGCAAAACTCAATAAAAACATACACTGTAGAAGAAGCAAAACGTACCCTAGAAAAATATTGCGTTTATCAAGATAGATGTCACAAAGAAGTGCGTATAAAACTTAAAGAAATGCGTATGATTCCTGATGCTATTGATCTAATAATTGGGCATTTGATTATGCATGATTTTTTAAATGAAGAACGTTTTGCAAAAGCATTTGTTAGAGGAAAATTCAATCATAAATCGTGGGGAAAACAACGTGTTGTTAGAGAATTAAAACAACGTCAAATCTCTGATTTTAATATAAAAACAGCGCTTCTGGAAATCTCAAATGAAGATTATATGATCACGTTTGATATACTATCTCAAAAACGGCTTAAACAACTTTCTTTAGAAAAAGATAAATATAAAAAACGTAAAAAACTGGCTGATTATCTGCTTTATAGAGGATGGGAAGGTGATCTAGTCTATGAAAAAGTTAAAAAATTAGTTCCGTAAATTAATATTTTTAGTCTAAACTAAAATAAGTTTTTTACAACCCAACATAATTAATTTACTTTTGACGTATGTATACAAGGGCAGAAGAAAATTATTTAAAATGTATTTTTCATTTAGAACAAGAGCATAAAGGAGCTATCTCTACAAATTCAATTGCTAAAATGATGAGTACTAAAGCTTCATCTGCAACTGATATGATACAACGATTAGCAGATAAAGAATTGGTTTCTTATCGTAGATATAAAGGAACAACACTCACAAAAGCTGGAGTTGCAGTTGCAGTTGCGGTGATACGTAAGCATAGACTTTGGGAAGTGTTTTTAGTAGAAAAACTCAATTTTCAATGGGATGAGGTTCATGTAATTGCAGAACAATTAGAGCATATCCAGTCTGAAGAATTAATCACTCGTCTTGATAAATTCCTTGATCATCCAGATTATGACCCACATGGAGATCCCATTCCTGATAAAGACGGAAACATCAAAAAAACAGAAAAGAAAGTACTGTCTGAAATGAATAAAGGCCAGCATGGAATTTTAGTAGGAGTGAGAGAAACTAGTGGTGAATTTTTACAGTATTTAGATAAAAGAAATATTGCTATTGGAACTAAAATAAAAGTGCTTGGGAAAGAATTTTTTGATGGTTCTATGATTATTCAAGTAAAACGAGAACAATTCTTCATTTCTAAAAAGATCGCTGAAAATCTATATACACAAGTTTAAATTTTTAAAAATGGCTTTTCTATTTAATATGTGATATAAAAGCTATTTGTACATCTTAATACACACATATTTAAGAAAATAATGAAGTATAAATTTTTAATCATACTCATACTAGTTGTACAAACAATAATTGGTCAGCAAGTTGGAAAAATAGAAGGAAAAGTAACTTTAGATAATGAAATTATATTAGGTGCAAATGTATATTTGAAAATGGATCCGTCAAATGGAATTTCAACCGATTTGGATGGTAAATATATTTTAGAAAATATTCCTGTAGGAGAACAAATTGTTTCTTTTACATATGTAGGGGCTCATACAATACATAAGAAAGTTATTATTGTAGCAAATACAACGTTAATTCTAGATACTAATTTGACATCAAATGTCTCATTACAAGAAGTAGTTGTTTCTGTACCAGGTTCCAAACTTCAAAAAGAATTAGTCGTAAATGTCGAGAAGCAACAACTATCAAAGATATATCAAGCTACATCTACGACACTAGCAGAGAGTATAACAAATTTAAATGGAGTTTCTCAAAACGGTACGGGTACTAGTATAGGAAAACCTGTAATTAGAGGACTTACAAGTAACCGAGTAGTAACGTATGCTCAAGGCACTCGTATAGAAAACCAACAATGGGGAGCAGAACATGGTTTAGGAGTAGGTAGTACAGGAGTTAAGAGTGTAGAAGTGATTAAAGGACCAGCCTCTCTTTTGTATGGTTCTGATGCCATAGGAGGAGTGCTTTATTTTATAGATGAAGGCTTTACTAATAAAAATGTAGAAGGCGTTGTAGAAACAGGGTATTTTACAAATGCTCGTACTACCCAAAATAGAGCTGGTATTAAAACAGGATTTGGAGATTTTAAAGTAAATCTTTTTGGAGGATATACATCTGCTGGAGATTATAGTATTCCAGATGACTCCCGTTTTGATGGTAATAGAGCTTTTAATACACGTTTTGATGAAAAGACAGTAAAACTTACACTAGGACTTATAAAAGAGAAATACAGCTCTAAATTAACGTATAGTTACTTGAATAATTTTTTTGGAATTCCGGCAGATCAACCGTTTGTAAATAACTTTACAAGAGATTTTGTGCTTCCTTTTCAAGATGTGACACAACATAATCTAGCGTTTGAGAATAATTTTAACCTAAAAGGTGCTAAGATTGGTGTAACACTAGGATATGCTGTAAACGATAGACAGGAGTTTAATGAAGTAGAAAGTACTGCTGATTTACATTTATTTTTAAATGTATTAAGCTATAATGTTAAAGTGTCAGATTTTATAAGTACTCAAAAATTTGATATTACTCTTGGGGTACAAGGATTGTTTCAGGATAATGAAAACAAAGGAACTGTATTTTTAATTCCTGATGGAACAGGTTCTGAAAATGGAATTTTCGGACTATTTAATTATAAAGCTTCGGATAGATTAAGATTTCAATCAGGGCTTCGTTTTGACTCAAAAAACATACAGGCAGAGAGTGTAGAGATTGATGGTGTTACTAATTTTGCAGACTTTGATGAAACGTACAATACATTGAACTACTCTTTAGGGGCAAAATATGATACAGACGATTTCTCTTTTCGATTTAATATTGCTTCTGGGTATAGAGCACCTAATGTATCAGAACTTTTGTCTAATGGAGAACATGGTGGTGTAGGGAGAATTGAAGTAGGAGATCAAAATTTAGATAGTGAGTCTGCAACACAATTTGATTTTGCAATTAATTACCAGAAGGATGACTTAAAAATCATTGTAAATCCATTTTTAAATATAATTAAGGATTACATTTTTATAACCCCTACTGGTGATAGAGGAGAAGATGACTTACCTATTTTTGCTTATCTTCAAGAAGATGCAACTTTATATGGAGGAGAACTTAATTTAAATTATCAACCTCTTAGTATGCCTAAACTTGTTCTTCAGACAGGAGTCGCGTTTACTTATGGAGACAATTCAACAGGAGAAGCATTGCCGTTTATTCCTCCTGTGAACTTTAATACACGTATTTCTTATGATTTTAATGTAGGGAAGTATGTAAAATTAAATAGCGCATATGTTCAAATGATTAATTCTTTAGAACAAAATCGAATTGCACAAGAAGAATTACCTAATGATGCATATACATTAATTAACTTAGGATTTAATGCATCATATAAAGGGTTTGATTTTAATTTTGCAGTAAAAAATATACTTGATAAAGTGTATACAGATCATCTATCAAGATTAAAAACATTATTTGATGATGTGGCTATTCCAAATCCTGGAAGTGATATAGTATTTAATTTGAAATATAACTTTTGATGTCTGGTTCATTTTCAATGATGAAGTTGTAATAATTACCAATAAAACAATAAAGATGAAATATATAGTAATATTCCTTTTAGCTTTAAGCGTAGTGAGTTGTAAAAATGAAAAAAAGGCAACAGGGAATGAAAGACTCAATGTAGTTACAACAACTTCTATGATTACAGATCTTGTGAAAAATATAGGAAGTGATATGATCGATTTACAAGGACTTATGGGAGCAGGAGTAGATCCACATTTATATAAGGCAAGTGCGAGTGATGTGACTAAGCTTTCTGAGGCAGACATTATTTTTTATAATGGACTCCATTTAGAAGGTAAGCTTGTGGAGGTTTTTGAAAAAATGCATTCTGCTACAAAAACACAAATAGCATTAGGGGAAAGTCTTGATAAAAATACGCTTATTGGTTCTGATTATTTTGCATCAAATTATGATCCTCATGTATGGTTTAACATTCATTACTTTAAGCAGTTTGTTGGTGTTGTTGTAAAAACACTATCTGAAAAAGATCCAAAAAATACAGAAAGATATAATGCAAACGGAGATGCTTATTTAAAAGAATTAGATACACTCGAAAAAGAAGTAAAAAGGATTATAGAAAGCTTACCTAAGGAGAAACGTATTCTTGTAACTGCTCATGATGCTTTTAATTATTTTGGAAAAAGTTATGATTTTAATGTAGTTGGGTTACAGGGACTATCTACAGCTACTGAAGCTGGAGTACAAGATGTTCAACGATTATCACAATTTATAATTGATAATGATGTCAAAGCTATTTTTATAGAGAGTTCGGTGCCAAGACGTACCATAGAAGCTTTAGAAGCAGCTGTAAAAGCAAAAGGACACGAAGTGGTTATAGGAGGATCTTTATATAGTGATGCTCTAGGGAATACAGGTACAATAGAAGGCACATATATAGGAATGTTTACCTATAATGTAAATACGATTGTAAACTCACTTAAATAAAGGGTATGAAAGAGAAGATAGCCATTCGCGTAGACGACTTGACAGTTGCTTATAATTATAAGCCTGTTTTATGGGATATTGACTTAACAATTCCAGAAGGTGTTTTAATGGCTATCGTTGGTCCAAATGGTGCAGGTAAGTCAACGCTTATAAAATCAATATTAGGAATTATAGACCCTATTGCAGGAAGTGTATCTATATATGATAAACCCTATGAAAAACAACGTAGACTTGTAGCTTATGTACCTCAGAAAGGAAGTGTAGATTGGGATTTTCCTACCACGGCCCTTGATGTTGTTATGATGGGAACTTATGGGAAATTAGGATGGATTAAACGTCCGGGTCAAAAAGAGAAAAAAGCATCCCTAGAAGCCTTAGAAAAAGTTGGAATGTTACCATTTAAAAACAGGCAGATTAGTCAGTTGAGTGGAGGGCAACAACAACGTGTTTTTTTAGCAAGAGCTCTAGTGCAAGACGCAGCAATCTATTTTATGGATGAGCCTTTTCAGGGAGTAGATGCAACAACAGAGATAGCAATTATAAATATTTTAAAAGAATTACGTAAAGCAGGTAAAACAGTTATCGTTGTACATCACGATTTGCAAACGGTTCCTGAGTATTTTGATTGGGTTACTTTTTTAAATGTTAAGAAAATAGCAACAGGACCCGTAAAAGATATTTTTAATGATGATAATTTGACAAAAACCTATGGCATTAATTATAAAGTAGCTGTAAACCAGTAATTTAACGATAGTTTAAAAGTGAATGAATAAAGAAGAATTTAAAAAAGTTGCTGAAACTAAAAAGTATATTCTTAAAGGTAAACGTTTGAGAAAATTTCACGAATTTACTTTATTTGTCATATTGATTTTGTTTGTAATAATTGCTCTTGTATTAAATAGAATTTTTAAAGTAGGGTTTATAGAATTTGAGACGTTATTATTTATTATAGTACCGTTATTGTTTTTGATATTTTGGATTCCTTATAAAAATCAAGAATTAAATTTAAAAGAAAAATACACAGGTTTTAGTACATCAAAAAATCAAAGAATTGTTAAAACAGCATTAAAATTACTAGGAGCTGATATACAGAGAGATGATAATGGATATATTGAAGCAATCGGACCTCCAAGTATTGGTCTTACTTGGGGTAATGATATGTTTTTCGTGTTAATTAATAAAGGTTTTATTTATGCTATAAGTTTGTCAAATTTGGATTCTAATATTGAAACTCAATCTTTCTTTACTTTCGGAAAACTTTCACGGAATATAAAAGATTTGTATTCTTTAATAGATGATGAGATCAACAAAATGGAGATTACCGATAAATAATGGATATTAAAGAATATTTTAGTTTAGTATTTTCAGATTATACGTTGCGTACTATTACGTTAGGTACAGCTATTCTTGGAGCCATATGTGGTATGTTGGGAAGTTTTGCTGTACTTCGCAAGCAGAGCTTATTAGGAGATGCAATATCACATGCAGCACTACCAGGAATTGCACTTGCATTTATGATTACGGGAACTAAGGATACAAACTTGTTGCTTATAGGAGCACTTATAAGTGGACTAATAGGAACATTCTGGATACGAGGAATGATTACAAAAACACATCTTAAAAGTGATACAGCATTAGGATTGGTTTTATCATTATTTTTTGGATTTGGAATGCTATTACTTACGTTTATTCAAAAACAACCGAATGCAAATCAGGCAGGACTTGATAAATATCTTTTTGGACAAGCTGCAACATTGGTAGAAAAAGATGTCACTCTTATGGCTATTGTTACAGGAATATGTTTAGTTGTTATGTTATTGTTTTGGAAAGAATTTAAAATTTTACTTTTTGATGCAGATTATACAAAAACACTCGGATTCAATACACGTTTTATAGATGTATTGATTACATTTTTTATTGTGTTGGCAATTGTATTGGGACTTCAGACAGTAGGAGTGGTCTTAATGAGTGCTATGTTGCTAGCTCCAGCAGCTGCGGCTAGACAATGGACAAATAAATTAAGCGTAATGATATTTCTAGCAGCGATTTTTGGTGCTTTTTCAGGAGTATTTGGGACCGCTATAAGTGCAAGTCAAAATAACCTCTCAACAGGACCGGTTATTGTATTGGTAGCAGCAGTATTTGTGTTGATATCATTTATTTTCTCACCGGGTAGAGGTATACTTTTTAAACAAATTAGATTTTGGCAAAATAGAAGAGATTTAAAATTACAAAAGACTTTGCAATTTATGTTTGATATAGCAAAAGACCATGAAGATATATCACACCCTCATGCTATCAAAATATTAAATAATTTTCAAGGATATACCAAAGGATCATTAAAAAAAATGGAAGAGAAGAACTGGGTGAAATTACAAGGACAAAAATGGTCACTAACACAAGATGGGTATAATGCAGCCGAAAATTTATATACACAAGAATAATGTCAACACCACAAATAGAAATACAATTAATTGCAGCTATAGTAGCGATAGCCTGTGCTATTCCTGGAGTGTTTTTAGTCTTGAGAAAGATGGCACTTATTAGTGATGCAATAAGTCATTCTATTTTACCAGGAATTGTTATTGGTTTTTTCTTGACAGAAGATTTAAACTCTCCATGGCTTATTTTATTGGCAGCAATTACAGGAATAATTACAGTGATTTTGGTAGAAGCTATTCAAAAAACAGGACTCGTAAAAGAAGATACGGCAATAGGACTTGTATTTCCAGCTTTGTTCAGTATTGGAGTTATTCTTATTGCTAAAAATGCAAATGATGTCCATCTTGATGTCGATGCTGTACTATTAGGGGAACTAGCTTTTGCGCCTTTTGATCGTCTTTTAATAGCAGGAACAGATATAGGACCAAAATCTTTATGGGTGATGGGAGTTATTTTAAGTATTACTATAGGTTTATTAATTGCTTTCTTTAAAGAGCTGAAAGTGAGTACGTTTGATGCAGGTTTATCATCTGCATTAGGGTTTTCTCCAGTGGTATTACACTACGGACTTATGTCTATATCATCAATAACTGTTGTAGGGGCTTTTGATGCAGTAGGAGCTGTACTTGTAGTAGCGTTAATGATAACTCCAGCAGCAACGGCTTATTTGTTGACATCAGACCTAAAAAAGATGTTAGTGCTTTCTATACTCTTTGGAGTTAGTTCTGCTATTATAGGATATTGGATGGCACATGTATTAGATGCTTCTATATCGGGATCTATGACCTCTGTTTTAGGAATTGTTTTTTTAATTGTATACCTATTTGCGCCAAACAAAGGACTTATTGCAGTGATGTATAGGCAAAAACAACAACGTACAGAAGTGTCATTACTTACATTTCTATTGCATTTAAATAATCATACAGAAGAGAGTGAGCGTCATATAAACCACCTTCAAGAACATATTAATTGGCAAAGAGTACGATCACAAACTGTCTTGAGTTTAGCCGAAAAAAATAATATGATTATAATTACAAATAGTATTGTAACATTGACTTCTAAAGGAAAAGAATTTACAGATCTAGCATTAGAATATATTGTGACAAATAAAGATGAGAAAATTGAGCATATGAAAGATGATTTCTTTCTTTTTAGAGGATGATTTTGTAACATGGCATCTTTATTGTCGTATATATTATAAAGTAATTCATATGAAAGCCATTAGTTTATATATTGTTCTTATTTGTTTTTGCGCTTTCGCGAAAGCACAAAATGAAACACCTGAAGAAGTAGTAGATACTGTAGAGATTAAATTAGGAGTAGGAGAACGTCAAGAAATTAAAACCATTGAAGTTACATTTCTTGAAGTGATTGAAGATTCTAGATGCCCTAAAGATGTAGAGTGTGTGTGGGCTGGACAAGCAAAAATTAAAATACGTGTAAAAGAAAAAGGTAAAGAATCAATAGAGAAAGAAATAGTTTTTAATGCCTCTGGAAAAAGTCTTTATGTACACAAAACAGAAACAGTAGTTATAAAAGCAATGCGTTTATCTCCTTACCCAGAAACAAGTTTGGCGGTAAATAAACGAGTCTATTATTTAGAATTGCAAGCCTAAATATTTTTGTTTTGTAGATACGCTTTTAATGCAAAAGAGTAAGATGATTTCTATACCAAAACCAAATATACAGTACAATATGCCAATGTAAAATACTTGATTAAGGATGGTAGCAAGTATGAAATTTCCAACAAAAAAAGTAAGTCCTATTAATAGATGCTTAAAGAAATTTTCTTTGTCAGATTTGTAATCAAATATTATACCCTATGATTACAAATAATATTCCTATTTAATGACATCCACAATTGCCATCTGCACATCCATCTTTAGATTTTTTCTTTAGAAAAGATGGTGTCCATACAAGCTTTGATATCAAATACCCTACAGCTACAAGAAATATAGTTAAGACAATAATGTTTTGAAATTGCTCCATGGTATTTTATGATTTAAAACTGGCCTTTAACTAGTCGTATAAAGTGTGTTTTCTTTACTTTAAAATTTGATATGCTATCAAAGCTACAAGATACGCAAAACCACTCATCACTCCTAGCTGTAGCATTGGCCATTTCCAACTGTTTGTTTCGCGTTTAACTATAGCAAGTGTACTCATACATTGCATTGCGAATGCATAAAATAACAATAAAGAGATGCCACTAGCAAAATTAAATCTAGGTTTTTTTGAGACTGGATGCACTTCGCTAGCCATTCTATTTTTAATTGTTTCTTCTTCATTATCACCTACGCTGTATATAGTAGCTAGTGTTCCTACAAATACTTCTCTTGCAGCAAAAGAAGTGATTAAGGCAATTCCTATCTTCCAATCATAGCCTAAAGGTTCTACTGCAGGTTCTATAAATTTGCCCAGATACCCTATATAACTTTTTTCTAATCGATATGCTGCAATTTGTTTTTCTAAATCTTCTTTTTCAACAATGCCTTGTTCTAATTGAGCAGTTACAATTTGTTCTGCATTTGAAAAATCTTTAGTAGGTCCATAAGATGCTAATACCCATAAAACAATAGAAATTGCAAGGATTATTTTACCTGCATCGACTACAAATGATTTTGTTTTTTCTACTACATTAATAGCAACGTTTTTAAACAAAGGCATTTTGTAATTAGGCATTTCGATAACAAAGAAAGTTTTGCTTTTTATTTTCAATACTAAATTAAGTACCCAAGCAGATCCAATGGCGGTTGCAAAACCTATTAGGTACAATAGCATCAATGTAAGGCCTTGAAGGTTAAAAATTAAAAACTGTTTGTCGGGAATTACTAAAGAGATGATAATTAAATATACTGGGAGTCTTGCAGAACATGTAGTAAAAGGGGTTACTAATATGGTGATTAATCGTTCTTTCCAACTTTCTATATTTCTAGTTGCCATAACAGCTGGGATGGCACAAGCAGTTCCTGAAACAAGTGGCACGACACTTTTTCCACTAAGACCAAAACGTCTCATTACGCGATCCATAAGAAAAACAACACGACTCATATAACCGCTCTCTTCAAGTATAGAGATAAATAAAAATAAGAAAGCAATCTGAGGAATGAAAATTACAATGCCTCCTAGACCAGCTATAATTCCTTCTGCAATTAAATTTGTAAGTGCTCCAGAAGGTAATGTGTTTTTTACCCATTCACTTAAGGAAACAAAACTGGAGTCAATAAAATCCATAGGATATTGTGACCAATTATAGATTACTTGAAAGATGAGCATTAATATGGAAAAGAAAATTACATATCCCCATACTTTATGAGTGAGAATACGATCTAACCTTGAACGTAAATCTTTTGCATTTGCAGTATCAATGATTTGAGTTTCTTTTAAAACTTCATTAATAAACTTATAACGTATGATAGTTTCCCTTTGCTGTAATCGCTTAAGATTACTTGTTGATTCGGTCTTAAACGACGCAATTGTATTCATTTCTTTGCGTTCGATCTTTCCGAAATTCACATCTTGAGTAATAACTAACCATAGTTTATACAAATCTTGATTAGGAAAAGCTTTGTGTAATCTGTCAAAATATTCTGGAGCAATAACTGATGCGTTTACACAAGGAATTGTAGAGATTGTTTTATAATCAGTAATGAGTTGTTTGAGATAATCAATTCCTTGATTTTTACGACTACTTATTAAAGCAATTTTTGTGTGAAGTCGTTCTTCCATAGCAACAATATCTAAGCTAATGGCTTTGCGCTTCATGCGATCAGCCATATTAATGGCCAGTATTGTTGGAATACCTAAATCTTTTATTTGTGTAAAAAGAAGTAAATTCCTTTTTAGATTCTCTACGTCAGATACTACGACAGCAACATCAGGAAAATCTTTATCATTCTTATTCAGTAATAATTCAATAACAACATTTTCATCTAAGGAAGAAGCATTAAGGCTATAAGTTCCTGGTAAATCAAGGATATGTGCTTTTACTCCTCGTTCTAATTTACAGATACCTTCTTTTTTTTCAACTGTAATTCCTGGATAATTTCCTACTTGTTGATTTAAACCAGTGAGATGATTGAAAACAGATGTTTTTCCTGTATTAGGATTCCCTATTAGTGCTACATTGAGTTGCTTTGCCATATTCTATAATGACGTTTCTATTGTAATATGTAAAGCAGTCTCTTTGCGTATAGCAAGGTGACTTCCATTTACATTAATATACATAGGATCAGCAAAAGGAGCGAGTTGTAAAAGTTCTATCTCATTCCCTGGAAGACATCCCATCTCTAAAAGCTTGAGGGGGACTTCATTAGTAGCTATATCTTTGATAATCGCTTTTTCGCCTTTTTGTAAATCAGCAACGGTCCTATTCAAAGCTTATTTAGATTAAATTTAAACAAGACAAAAGTACAGCATTTAACTTAAAGTGAAAAGACATTTTTTTGTTAAAATAATTGATACCTACTATAGCCTAATTTTATAGAAAATAAAATGCCTTGTACGCTTATGTATTAATTAATTTTGATATTCAAGTTTTAGAATTTCAATTTCTTCAAGTAGGCGTTTTATTTCTTCAGAATTAGTGCCATCATAGTAACCTCTTATTTGACTTTTTTTATCAATAAGCATAAAGTTTTCGGTATGCACCATAGCATCTTCTTGACCAGAAATGTCCTTGACAGCTAGATAGCTTTTTCGCGCAAGCGTATATATATCTTTTCTGGCTCCTGTAACTAGATTCCATCGAGAATCATCAACACCCTTCTTAAGAGCATAAGCTTTAAGGATTTCTGGAGTGTCATATTCAGGAATCACAGAGTGAGAGAGTAAAAGAATATCTTTGTCATCTTTAAGTTTTTCTTGAATCTCAATCATATGTCCCGTCATTATAGGGCATATATCTTGACAAGTAGTAAAGAAAAAATCAGCGACATAGATTTTATTTTTATAATCACGTTGAGTAATCGTATCTCCATTTTGATTAATTAGTTTAAAGGGAGCTATTTTATGATATTTTTTTACATATTGCATTGTTGTGTCCACAAGCTCATGACTAACCATTGTTGGTTGATAAATAGGTAACTTTTTAGGAACGTCTAGGAGTTGATATATGGTATATATAATAATGACTGATAAAACAGTCATGACAATCGCAAAAATTTTATAGCGTTCAAAAAAGCGTAACATGCGTATAATTTTTACAAAATTACGATGGGAAACTGAGTTCTTGTGATATTTTCCCTTAAAAAAAAGTGAAAAGAAACCGACAAATCTTTAATTGCTTTCTTATGCCACGTGAAAAGATTACTTTTGTGCGTTTTAAATTTTGACACATTACAGCCATGGAGCTATTTATACAGATATCACAATTTGTCCTTTCAATTTCTATTTTAGTGATCTTACACGAGTTTGGTCATTTTCTTCCAGCTAGATGGTTTGGAATTAAGGTAGAAAAGTTTTTCTTGTTTTTTGATGTAAAATTTGCACTCTTTAAGAAAAAGATTGGAGAAACAGTATATGGTGTAGGATGGTTGCCATTAGGAGGGTATGTGAAAATTGCCGGAATGATTGATGAGAGCATGGATAAGGAGCAAATGGCAAAACCTGCAGAACCCTGGGAATTTAGATCAAAACCTGCTTGGCAACGTCTTATCGTTATGGTTGGAGGAGTTACCGTTAATGTATTATTGGCTTGGTTAATATATAGTACTATGCTTGTCGTAAATGGTGATACCTATATACCTGCAAATAATTTAAAGTATGGTGTTGATGTAAGCGAAACAGGAGAAGCATTAGGATTTAAAAACGGAGATCAAATCCTTGCCATTGATGGCAAGCCAATAAAACGATTTGATAGATTTTTACCTATGGATGTTTTATTAAGTGATGAAGTGACAGTTTTAAGAAATAATCAAGAGATGAGTTTCTTGATTAAAGATACTGGTAAAAAAGAAGTACTTAATTCAGAAGGAGGACCATTTATTGCTCCCGCATATGCACCTTTAATAGGTAGTGTAAAAGAAGGTAGTATTGCTGAACGTGTTGGATTAGAAAGCGGAGCAGAGATTATTACTATGAATAATAAGAAAATTCACCTTTGGAGTGACATACAAGATGCTATTGAAGAAAGAAAAGGCGATGTTCTTGAGATTAAATATAGCCTTAACGAAAAACTTCATCATAAGTACATTTTTTTACCTATAAATGATAATCTAGGAATTTATCCTGATGGTGATGGGTATGCAAAAACTGATTCTTATGGAATTTTTGCTTCAATACCTGAAGGTTGGAGACAAACAATAGGAGTGTTAAAAAAACAGGTGAAGCAATTTAAATTAATTTTTAATAAAGAAGTACAAGGATATAAAAATGTAAAAGGACCTATTGGTATTGTAGAGATGATGTCCCCTACTTGGGATTGGAATGCTTTTTGGTCATTTACTGCAATGTTTTCTGTATGGCTAGCTTTTGTAAATATTTTACCTATTCCTGCATTAGATGGAGGACATGTCATGTTTTTGTTATATGAAATGATTTCTGGAAAAAAGCCATCAGAAAAAACATTAGAGCGAGGTCAAATTATTGGGTTTATCATTGTAATGGGACTTATGCTAGTTATTTTTGGAAATGATATTTGGAATCTATTTAAATAATATATAGTTACACTTTTGTGAAAAAAATAATAGAAATAATTTATACTTTTCCGTAAATTATAATATTTTATTATACTTCTTTGAAATTACTATTTTTTTAAAGCTTTTTAAGCTCTTTTTAAAAATTACTAAAGCATCTATATGCTTCTGTGCTTTTAAACGCTGTAAATCGACTTATTTTTAATCTATTTGTTTAATTTCAAAACTCAAATTTTCTATACTATTTTTAATTACTAATATATTAATTTTAAATAACTGATAATTAATTAGTTATTAATTTTCTAGTAAATTGTTAGCATAGAAGGATGTATTATATGTTTTTATACCTTATTTTTGATATAAATTAGAGATGAGATACTGTATGTTCTTGATTTATACGTATTAAAAAGCGAAGTGTATTCTATTTCTTCTAAATGATCATATCTGATTACTGCGCTTTAAAAATTCTCAACACATTTTAAAATGCTATTTATTTGAATTTACGGTAATTCCGTATGTTTATTACGCTTTAACTATAAAAAATAATAAAAATATTGTATTTCATCGACATCAATACGTATTTTGTCGATTAATTAACAAAATAGACTGTTTAATAAATAGATTTAAACTGTGAGTGTTATTTTAGCCACGAATTTCAAATGACTACTCCTTAGTATTTTTATACTAAGACCCCCTAATGTTTGAATACCCTATGAAAAATCCTACCCCCAAGGTGCTTCTAATGCTTATTGCATTATCATCAAAGGTTTTTGGAATGAAAAAACAAATAAGACCCAACATTTCTTGTGCCTTATTTTCTTTTGTAGGTCGTATTTACTCCTTAGTGTCGGTTTATTATGAGTTGACATTTTTACCCTTAATTTTCACTTACATACAATATGTGAATGAATTTCGTGATCTGCTTTTGACGGATTCACGTACGTATAGATATAGACTAATTCCAAACCAAAGATATTCTTGATAATATTATCAGGTAATAAAAGAAGAAGCGTATGAAAATCAATACTCGATTCTCAACAAAAGAAAACAAATTGAAAACTATTTTTACGAATAGCTTCTTTTTTGTTTTAGCATTATTTGTCCTTACTCATAGTTATGGACAAGAAACTCCTGTTTTTCCAAACACTCAGGTATTAGTTTCAGGAACATTAAATCAGCCAGGATCTGTGTATAGATTTTCTGATGTTTCTTTAACTGTAAATGGAGGAACATTAGATGTAGATGCTTTAGTAACCCTTGTAGGTTTTACAGGAACACCAACTGTAAATACAGTAGATGGAACTACTGCGGTGGTGAATAGATTTGAGCCTTCAATAACATATGATACAGCAAATGAAGCAGTGACTTGGAATATGCAATTTATTATTGCAGATTCTTCAGAGCCTAATCTAGCAGATGCAGTTCCTATTCCTTTAGATTCCTACAGTATGGAAATTATTGATATGGACGCTGGAGAATTTGCGATTGTTACGATTCCAGCTAGTTATGAATTAGAAGGAGCAACACCTCCTGGAACAATTATAACAGCAGGTGTGCCAGGTGCTCAAACAATACGCTTTGATAGTGCTAATATTACAGATATAGGTGTTAGCGTTGCAAATACTAGATCAGTTGTAAAATTAAACTATGAAAATACAAGTAGTATAAACTTTACATTAGGTAGGACTAACAATGACCCAGTAACTACTCGACAGATTTCAATAGGGTTTTTAGGTGAAGTGGCATTTGGAAATCCAACAGTTGTAAATACAAATGAACCCCCTGTAGTTGTTGATAATATTAATAATGTTGTTATAGAAAACTCAACAGGAAACACACCTATAAATGTTTTAACAGGTTCTTCAGATCCTGATGGAAACTTAGATGCCTCTTCAGTAGTTTTAATAGATCCAAATGATCCTACAAATGTAGGAACAGTAGGAAGTCCTTTAGTTATTCCAGGAATAGGTACTTATGTAGTAGATGCTACAGGTAATGTGACTTTTACACCTGCTACAGATTATACTGGCCCAGCAAATATTAATTTTAGGGTTGAAGATGACCTTGGAACATCTTCAAATACGGCTTTATTAGAAATTATAGTAGTGGTAGATCCATGTACAGATGGAGCAATAGCTGGTACAGTTACTGCAAATGATCCAGATGCAGATGGTATTAATAATATTTGTGATCTCGATGATGATAATGATGGTATTTTGGATACAATGGAATGCCCAGCTGCACCTACAACATTAGTAGGTCCTCTTAATAGTGGAAATACTTTTTTTGGTTTTGATGGTGCTGGTGGTAATGGTAATGCAGACCTTGATTTTGTGAATGTAAATGGTGTTCAATATGTAGATTTTATTGTTCCAGATACTTACGAAGAAAATTTTGCATCAACAAGTGATAATGTAGTTTTTGAACAAAATAATAATATTTCAGGACAAGGTACTGGACCAACAGGAAATAACATTTCTAATCCTAATTGGAATACTATTATTATAGATGCTTTTAGAGATTCTAACTTTAATCGATATCAAGGATTAAGCGGCGCTGTTCTAAATTCAGATTTTTACACGCTTACATATAATACACCTATTGCTGTTTCTGGAGATGAAATTATACTTATTTCTGAGAGAGATGGTAATAATGAATTCAATGTTGAAGCTTTTGATGCTGGAAATATTTCATTAGGTACATTAGATGTTTTAACTTCAAATTATATTGATACTGGTATACCTACTGTATTGACAGGTCAAAATATTAATATAGCTGCCTTTCCTTTATCTGAATTGGCCCCTGCTGGTTCTGTAATTTCTTCTATAAATATTTCTCCAGGTGCTAATGGTGATGGTGGTGATGGAAAAGTATTTATTGTTTCTGAATTATTTTCATGTGTTGATACGGATGGTGATGGGATACCAGATGGTTTTGATACAGATAGCGATGGCGATGGATGTCCAGATGCAATTGAAGCTGCTGGAGGTTTTGATATCAATGATATAGACCCTTTGACAGGTCAATTAACTGGTGGTGTTAATGATGAAGGGGTGCCTACAATTGCAGGAAGCCCTCAAGCAACGACATCAGCGGTGACTGATGCTAATGATAATAGCGCATGTATCATATTAATGGATGATACAGCAAGTACAGATGAGGATGATCCTATTAATATCGATGTATTAGATAATGATGATATCGATGCAATAAATAGTGAAGTAACTGATGTTACCGATCCAGCGAATGGAACAGTAACGATCGAGGCAGATGGAACGGTGACGTATACACCAGATCCTGATTTTAATGGAACTGATAGTTTTGAATATACAATAACTATTACAGGTTCAGATGGATCAACGAGTACAGATACAGCTACAGTAGTAGTAACGGTTAACCCAGT
>CAYYSK010000003.1:0-41097 GCA_964474345.1 uncultured Flavobacteriaceae bacterium | reverse complement strand
ACTCTCCACCTTCGTGAAGACAGGCTTTACGGTGCTATGCTAAAACTCATAAAATACTATATTTATGGCACATCTAGCCTTCATCACGAAGTCTAATGCATAATTCGGGTTTAAGCACCATATCCATACCCGTATCCATAGGCACCTCCCATATTTGTAGATGCATAGTTTAATAGAACAGCTAGATTTGTTAATCTTCCGTCATTATAATACTTCTCAGGAATACTTAATAATCGTTTGTCAGAATGGTTCTCTTTTACAACATATATTGTTAAATCTGCTAATTTGCTTATTAATAAGGTATCTGTCACAAGACTTACTGGAGCTGTATCTACTATAATATAATCATACTGACTTTCTAGATATTTAAACATAGTTTGAACTCTGTCATTCATTAATAACCCAGAAGGATTAGGAGGGACAATACCTGGAGGAATAATGTCAATAGGGTCATCATTTTTTTCTGTAAAAATAACATCTTGAATTTCTAAATCTGAATTCATGATATAATTTGTAAATCCAACAGTAGCTTTACCATCTGGTAAATCTAAGATTTCATGAAATTTAGGAGCTCTAAAATCTGTACCTATATATGCAACTTTATTCCCAGAAATAGATAATACTTTAGCAATATTTGCAGAGATAAATGTCTTTCCTTCTCCAGAGATACTAGAAGTCGTAAATATGACTTTCCCAGATGTTTTCTCAACACCTGCTAGTAGAAAATCAATATTAGTTCTTAGAATTCTAAATGCTTCTGAAATAGGAGTTCTGCTTGTTTTGTCAATAGCAAATTGATCTTTAGATTTGCTTTTAGGGATGGTTCCAATAATAGGAGCTGTAACAAATTCTTCTATATCTTGTTTTGACTTGACATTTGTATTTAATAAATCTCTTACGTAAATAAATAGAAATGGAATTAAAAAACTAAAAATAGTAGACAAGAAATAGGTGTTCCTCTTACTAGGAGAGACAGGAAGAAAACTAGAAGGAGAGGCTCTATCTATAACTCTAGAATTAGGAACTGTAATATGACTTGTAATATCTGCTTCTTCCTTTTTTTGTAGAAGATATAAATATAATTGTTCTGTAACACCTTGCTCTCTTGATATTACCCTTAGATCTTTTTGTCTTTCTGGAGCTTGGTATAATTTACTTTCAAAACCTTTTTCCCTTTGTTGTACACTACTTAATTTTATATTTACCTTGCCTTGTAAGCTTTTTAAACTCTGGAAAAGTACTTCTCTGAGACCTTCTAATTGATCATCAATTTTAACCACAATAGGATTTTGCTCACTGGATGTTTTAAGTAATCTTTTTCTTTGGAGTATTAGCGTATTATATTTTCCTATATCTGTAGAGATAGAAGAATCATCAATGCCTAAATTGCTTGGAATAAGGTCGTTTTTTCCTTCTTTATTTTTTATAAAATCTATTGTAGATTGAATAAGAAGATTCTGTGTCTCATATATAGCAATTTGCCGTTTATTTTCTGTAGATATATCTGCAAGTCGTCCTGAAGAACCGGAGACATCTTCTGTAATACCATATTTAGACATATATTTTGCAGCTTCACTGTCTACATTTGATAAATCTTTAGAAATATCATCTAAGCGTTCATTAATAAAATAAGCTGTCTTATTTGAAGTTTCTTTTTTATTATCTATAGTTGTTTTTCCATATTCATCTATGAGATTATCAATAAAATCTTCAGCTTTACCTATAACCGCATCTCTTAAAGAAACTTGTAAAACGGAAGAGTTTTGACCTATTTTAATAATGCTTAAACGACCTCTATAACTTTCTACAAGACTTCTAACGGGAATTAATTTTATTTTGACAATTTTTCCTATAGAACTGGAAATATTTCCAATGTTTGGTAATAATATAGCTTCTCCTATACTTGTTTGTACAGGTATTCCAAATGTGTGATTACTTAATTGATTACCGTCACTATCGATAAAAGAATAAGAAGTGTCAGAATCTATACGTACATTAAAAATCGCACTTTTCTTGTGTAAAATTGAATCAGGGACAAGAAAATCTATTTCTACGGCAGCATTTTTATATTCTTCTATTTCTAAAATCCTTCCTTCATAAAAATACTGGACATTTAAGTCAAGTTTTGTAATTACATTTTTAATTAATGTTTTTGATTTTAAGATTTGGATTTCGTTTTCAATTTGATCTTGAGATTGGTCTAGTCCTAAATCCTTAAATACAGAAAGCCCAGCATCACTGAGGTTATCCTCTTGAGAAATCACTATCGTAGAAGAAACGTCGTATAGTGGTATTGAGTATCTTAGAGAGATATACGCAAAGATGGTAAAAACTATAAAGCAAAGTAAAAACCAATACCAATACTTTACGTACTTTATTATCAATTCTTTTAGATTAAAATCCTTGAATCCATTTATAGAAGGAGATTCAAGTACTTCATCAGATGTATTATTTAATTTCATAAGTTCTTTGTCTACGCTTCTTTATCGTGTTATTGCAATTACTGAAATTATAATACCTAGAACAGAAGTTACAGAAGTTAATACACGTGGCCAGTTATTATTTTTTGAAGTTTTTATTTGTGACTCGTTAGGCTCTACATATATAACGTCGTTTTGTGCTAAATAATAGACAGGGGAATTGAATATTTCTTTTGATGTAAGATCTACTTTATGAACTGTTTGTACATTATCTTGTTCTCTTATAACAGTGATATTGGTTCGTTTTCCCTTAATTCCAAGATCTCCAGCAAGTCCTATTGCCTCGATAAGTGTAATACGTTCATTTGCAATATTAAATGGACCTGGGTTATTAACTTCTCCTAAAATAGTGACTTTAAAATTTTCTAAGCGTACAGAAACGATGGGATCATTAATGTATACTTTTAATTTTTTTTTAATCATACTTTTTACTTGGACACTTGTAAGACCTGTTACTTTTAATTCTCCTAGTACTGGAAATTCTATCATACCTTCTGCATCTATCAAATAGGTAGGCCTTGTACTATCAATATTCGTATTTTGAGTAGTAGATCCATTAGAAATGGAAGTACTTATTGGATTAAATGGAAGTGCAGTTTCTGCATCTGGGGCAGTTACTTTTATGCTTATGATATCATTTACTTTATAGGAAGTGACAAGTTTGTTCTTAGAAACAATTTGTTCTAGATTTTCTGATTCTTGAAAATAAACAACGTCTTTAGGTGCTTTACAAGAAAAAATAAATAATAGAAATAAAGTACAAACGATGACTTTATATAGTGGAACTTTTCCCGAGTTCTTATTTGAGATACTCATATAGAGTATTTTATTATTGTTTTTCATGAATGGGTGGGTTTGGTATTTTAATGTATTTCTATTTTGTTTTATAATCATATTTTATACGCTTTCGCGAAAGCGTATATATAAAGAGTTTTTATGCTGTTTTACATAGTGAGTTATATTCTTCTAGTAATAATTCCCAAATACGTGTTCTCTCATAGTTTTTACATATAGGAGTTCTTGTGTTTTTAATTAAATGTGTGTAATAATCTGTATCCAAAAGAAATCTTTCCATGCTTTTTTGTAGAGCATTTATATTTTTTACAGGGATAATGGTTCCATTAATGCCTTCTTGAATAATCTCATTACATCCATTAATATCAGAAACAATACTTGGAACTTGCATTGCACTAGCTTGTAACACTGTATTTGGAAACCCTTCTCTGTAGCTAGGAAAAACTAATGCGTTTGAAATAGCCAAAAAAGGACGTACATCATCTTGCCAATCTAATCTAATGATATTTTTATTACTTTCTATTTCTTTTTCTGTTTCAAAGAATAAAGGAGGGGTTAAGGTTTTATCATAATACCCAATTAAAAGTAGTTTTACACGTTTATGCTTTTTATTAATAAGACGAAAGGCTTTTACAAGTTCATTAACCCCTTTATCTTTTACCATTCTTCCTAAAAATACATATACAAAATCTGATGATTTAATGTGCAATTGTTTTCGTAATTGCTGCTGATATTCTTCAGGATATAATGCAGGATCAAAATGAGATGTATCAATGCCATTTGAGCTTCCTGTACCAATAACTTTTAGTTTTTTTTGATCTGTAAATTTGTTATTGATAATAATATCTTTAAGTCCAAATGAATTTGGATAGACCTTAGTAGCACATGAATATGTTACCTTTTCTACAATATTTAATAAGCGTCTTTTGTTTCCAGTAGCTTCTACTAGAGGCAGTCCAGCAACAGTATGTAAACGATTAGGAACTCTAGCCAATCTTGCGGCTAGCATAGATAATGTTCCTGCTTTAGGTGTATGACTGTGTACAACTAAGGGTTTTTCTTTTTTAAATATTTTATAGAGTTGATATACAGCTTTCAGATCTTTAATAGGAGTGATTTCTCTAGTCATTTCTACAGGAATTACACGTACATTTTCTTTGCGAGAAAACTTATCTATTGTTGTCTCCCCTTGGGTCGCTTTTCCACCACTTCCTATTCCTATCATTTCAAAATAAGATGACATAAAGTGAAGTTGTCCTTGAAGCAACGTGGCTAATGAACCTGAATGAGTCGCAACTCTTATTATTTTTTTCATTGTTGGTGTGATACTTTCTTGTGCTATTTGTGAAGATAGCATACAATTCACAATACAAAGAACTTCTTTTTAAATCATTATACATTATAAAAGAATGTGAAGTGGAAAAAAGAGAGTTAAAAGGGAAATATATATGTGTCTTTATAATTGATTATAAAGATTTGTATAGGCAGTTACCATTTTGGATACATCATATATAGAAGCTCTCTTAAGGCATTTATCACGAATTTTTGTATAGTATTCTTTATCTTGAAAGAGATGATGTAAAACCTCTTTTAAGGCTATATGATCACCTGATTTAACTAGTACTCCAGCATCATTTATTACTTCAGAAAGACCCGGAACATTTGAAGCTACACAAGGTTTTCCTGCAGCCATTCCTTCTACTATAGCAAGACCAAACCCTTCGTAATTTGAAGAAAGTACATTTATGTCTGCTGTTTTTAAGAGTTCAGGAACATCGGTTCTATGTCCTAAAAAATGAACTCTATGTGTGATTTTTAAAGAGGCGGCAATTGCTATTTTTTCTTCTTTTAATGGTCCATCTCCTACGAGTAATACGTGAACATTTTCTGGTAATAGTGCTACAGCTCTTAATAAAGTTTCTTGATCTTTTTGAATTCTAAAGCTTGAAACTTGTATGACTATTTTTGTATCTTCAAGAATATTTAATAGATGTTTTGGATAAGGAATTGCCTCTCTAAATACCTTAGTGTGAATTCCGTTATGGATAACTACAATGTTTTTATATGTACTTCCCAAATGTCTTTGTAAATTCTCTTTTACTCCATCTGATATTGCTATGATCTTATCATATTTTTTATAAATATATCGATCTACATATTTTAAAAACATTATGTTTCTTCTTCGGTTTTCTGTACTGTGTTCTGTTAGAACAAATTTTGTATTATAACGTAAAAAAAATGTAGCTAATGATAACCAATATAGACTAGGAAATAAGTGGGCATGGATAATATCGTATTGCTTTATATATTTACGTATACGTAAAATATGTAAAGGATTATAGATATTTCGATTTTTAGTATCGACTAGAATCTTGACCTTATGTTTTTGTTCTAGATCATTATAAAACGATGTTTTATGATTATTTAATAATAGAATATCTGTTTCTATACCTTGATGAATATATTGAGGAACAGTATCTAGAAGTAACTTTTCTGCTCCTCCATAATTAAGTGAATTAATGATGTGCAAAATTTTCATGAGCCACTTTTTTTAGAGAAACTATCTTTTATATATAGTAGTAGTCCTATAGGAAAAAATAAAAAGGCTATGTAAGACTTTTTGAGAAGTTGTAAGATTTTTTGAGAAGGTGTTGTACAAAAAAAGAACCTCCAGAAATTAATATGTGCTTTCCATTTATTTATAATACCTATATTTTGTATCGTACCTAATTCTGAATATAAATGTAAGATCCCTTTAGGATTTTTTCTTCTCAAATATATTGAATTAGCTGAAAGACCATCTTCTAAATATTCGCATTCATATACGTTTTCATTAAAAAATAACATGGTATGTTTTTGAGCAATTTTATTCCAAATAATACTTTCTGGGATAAATTTTTCTTCATCAAATTTTGGGAAAGGATATTTTTTTAAAATAGCTGTTTTAAAGATTTCAGCTCGATCTCCTATGACATTATGTACATAACGATATTCAAATAGATCACAGATAAGATCTTCTTTTAAAGTATTTGACCCAACAACTCTTTTGTCAAAAAAACATTTTAGTCCTACAATACCAGCGATAGTAGGATCTTCTTTAATAGAAGAAAATTTTGCCTTAATGATCTCTAGAGAGTTTTTTGGAAGCCTATCATCACTATCTACAATAAAAAAAGAAATGCCTTTTGCTAACGATACTCCTTTATTAATAGCAATATGTTTTCCTTGATTAGATTGCTTATGGTATGTAATTTCAAAAGGCGCTTCCTTTTGAAATTGTGATATAATATTTGCAGTAGTATCTGTACTTCCATCATCTATAACAACCCATTCAAAATTGAGATTTGTTTGTACTCTAAGACTTGCATATAAAATGGGTAATAGATGACCCCTATTATAGCTTGCTGTACATACCGTTATTAACTGATCTCTATCCATCTTTTATTCTATAAATAGGCAAGTAACCAAACAAATAATAAACTCACGGCTACAGTGCCAGCCATAAAATAAGATTGGTTTTTTAAATTAGTAGTATGTATAGTTGGATATATGACTAATACTGGTATTAAAAACCAAGATAAATAAGCTATTCTATTTGTATAAGGGAAGTATATGAAATAGATCCATATAGTATTGGTAATTATATAGAGGTTAAATAGTTTAGAAAAGAATGTGTTTTTGTAATGAAGTTTATATATAAAATAATATCCTAAATAGATAACGATACCGCTATAAACAATAAAATCTATTCTAAAAGAAGATCTAGCAAAAATACTACTGTCAACGTTACTAAAATCACCTCGTTCATCTATTAACCCTATAGAGGAACTTACTAAATAATTTATTGTATTAAGGAGATTCCTGCCAAATAAAAAACTTATGGGAATACTGAACAGCCAAAATCGCAATAATAATTTTGTATTTCCATAAAATTGAACAATAATCAACCCTAATGTTGGTAATATAAGACTTGTATGGAAACTAATAGATAATGCTACGAGACAATACATAATCCATTTTCTATGATTAAATGCTAGTGCTAAAATAAAAAATGATGTAGCAAGACCATTTCTCATTCCATTGATTCCAAATGGCCAAAATGACATTGAAGTAACATAAATAATTAAAGCAAAATAAGCATATTTCTTAAACCACTTATGAAATGTATAATAAACAGGGAAAATATATAATATAGCAGTAATAAGATAGAATGATTGTATAGTAAAGAAATATGATAGAAATCTCATATAGAAGTAAAAACCATAATCTTTACTTGATGTCCATGAAGGATCATTTTGGATGTTTAAATAAATAGTTGTGTACTTGTACGTGTCTCCTAAATACCGCCAATTTCCATAAGGATTTCTTAGACCTATAAATAATGTTACTATAATAAGTAATAATATAGTTCCTACTGCTAAGTTAATATCTGGAAATTTATCAATCTCTTTATAGCGCAGTAATGGTAAGACTCCAATGATGATCAATATTGTAATTACAATAAAAAATGTAGTCATATAATATTGATCTGCTATCATTCTGAAAGAATTTTATATAACTGATTACAATAGGAATCCCAGGTACATTTTTGGAGAACACGTTCTCTAGCCTTTACTCCTTGATTATTAATTATAAGTGGTGTTTCTATAATTTCTGTAAGTATAGTTTTTAATTCTGCTTCATTGTCTTGTTGAAATAACCACCCTCCATTTCCATCTTCTATAGCATCGGTAATTCCCCCTGTTTTTGGACCTATAACAGGAACCCCACAAGACTGAGCTTCTAGAAAAACCAATCCAAACCCTTCAACTTGATTTGATTGATCTTCCTCGCGTGTTGCCAATATAAATATATCACTTGATTTATAAAAATCAGGAAGTTCTGCATCAGGAATAAACCCGTGTAGTTGTATTTGAGATTTTATAGGAGATATTGATATCATCTTTTTAAGATCATCAAGATAGGGCCCTGTCCCTGCAATATGCCATTCTATTTTGTCCCGTAATAGTTTTGGTAAATTTTCAAATGCTTTTAAAATAAAATCGTGACCTTTAAATTTTAAAATTCTCGATACTGTAGAAAATCGAATTTTATCCTTATTAGGGCTTTTTATAATTGGATTAAAAAAGGTATGATTTACAGCCAATGGTAAAGCAATCGTTTTTGATTTTGGGTTTATTTTTTCTACTAGTGTTTTTGTATAATGACTATTAGTGATTACTTTTTTTGCTTTACTTACGATCCATTTTGAGTATACCGGTAACCATACATGCTTTCTTAATTTTGAAGCTCCCGATAAAAACTCAGCTCCATGTCCTAATATATATATGTTTTTCATACCTCCAAGTATGGCTAGTAGAGCTTCAGGATGCCATATACCGCAAAGTACATCATAATTGTGTTTATTTTCAATTTTACGAATTTCTTTTATCGTAGCAAGTTCACATTTTATGCGTTTTGGAGGAAATTTTATAATTTCTACATCTATATTATTATATGGAATTGATACATTAGGAATATCTACAGTAATAATTTTTATAGAATTGTAAAAAGGATGTAATCCAAGCGTAATTTCATGACATAAACGGGCAATCCCTCCTGTAGAAGGTGGGTAGTCATACGATAGGATTAATAAATTTCTTTTTTTCACAATTATACTATTTTTAGTATAGACTGCTTAGCTATTTGTTTACCTTCTTTTACTCCTTGATAATAACTGTTGAAAATACTACTATCCTTATAGGCAATAGCATAAGAAAATATCAATTTTGTTAAAAATAAATTTGCAGTTATCTTATAGTACCAAGGAAGATGTCTTTCTATGACAATAGTACGATTTCGCGAAAGCGAGAATATATACTTATGTATATCGGGCACTCTACAACCTCCTGTTTCGGCTGCTAAGTGGAATACGTGTGCTTTGTGATTGTAATAAATGGTATGACCTGCTTTTTTTATTCGTAAACAAAAATCTGTTTCCTCATATAATGCAGCTCCCTTTGTCAAGAGTTCATCTACTCCTCCTACCTCATTATATACATTCTTTTTAATTGAAAAATTACCTCCGCCTGCATGATCAACTTCTCTATGACCTTTTTTATGAAATCCGCGTAATGGATTTGCAGTTAGCTTTACAAACTTTCCTATTTCACAATCTATATTTGTTTTATATTTTTCTGTGATACCTCCGGCGATCATACTTATACCTTCTATATCTAAAAATGTAAAATGTTGTGTTAACAGATCATTATTACAGGTTATATCATCGTCTAGGTATAACAAATACTTATATCGTGCAATAGAGGCTCCATAATTTCTTGCTTCAGGTAAGCCTCTAAAAGTGGTGATGTGTTGATAGTTTATAAAATCATATCCTGAAACGTAAGAAATAACTGCTTGATCTTCTTGCCCAGATTGATCTACAATAATGATTTCATATAAGAATTTAAAATCTTGAGCAACTAGATCTTTTAATGTGTCTAATAGAAAAGAAGTTCTATTTAAGGTCGGTATGATTACGGAAAATCCTTTCATGATTGTAATTCTTCAAAAACAGTAATAAAAGCGGCAACTTGCGATGATGCTAGATACCGTTTACAGTACTCTTCGTTTGGTGTTTTATGGTGTTGCGGTTGTGTTATTAAATTTCTTAATCTAGAAACACTATTATTATCAAATTTTAAGAACGTAGCTATATTTGCTTTTGTAAGTTCATTTTTTGCTTCACTTATATCTGGAACAAAAGCTATGACTTGTTTTTTTAAGGCGATATAATCAATAAGCTTAGCAAATACAGTCCACCAATATGCTTTTTCTCCATTGATAAGTAGTACATATTTTGATTTCTCAATAATTGTATAAAGCTTCGTTTGCGGCATATGATCATAAAAAATGACTTTGTCTTCTAACTCTAAATTTTTTACATATGGCTTTGCAACAGCTTCATTTATATCCTTATTACCAATAATAAGAATATTGGGAATTTGATTTGCAGAAAGTCCTGTGATTGCTAATTTATATAATGTAAAGAAATGATCTTTATATTCTTTTAAATATTCGCCTACAAGAATAAGATTATTGTCTTTTTCTGGCTGTGGTATTGGTACATAGTCATCATCTATTCCAGTAGGTATAAATACATATTTTGAGTCGTACTCTCCAGCATATTGATCATGAAATATAAGTCCATATGATGATGAGGTTCCTACAATTTTATCTGCATATTGAAATGTAAGATCTTGAATGCGTTTTTGAATAGCGTATACTTTGGGAATAGAAGAATGAAACCTTTTACCATAAGTGATTGGGTCTCTAAAATCTGCAACCCATTTGATATTCATAGACTTTTTGAGAACTATACCTATTTCATTTGTAGTAAATGGTAATGTAGTCGTAAACACAGTACCTATATCTTCTTCTTTTATAAGTTTTTTTGCAAGAGATATTGCTCCTTTTTTCCAAGTCCAGAATCGATCAGGGTTTTTTAAATGACGATTTAATATATAGTTATATAGTCTTGAGATTATACTTTTTTTAGGAGTAGTTACTGGTATTGATTTTTGTTGTTCTATTTTTGTGAATACTCCTTGTTGTTTTAATGTTTTATACGTTCTATCAGCACCACCAAATGCCATTTTTACTCCTCTTATACTAGGTTCTATATATTTGGTTCTATAGATAGGAATGCCTTCTAATTCCTCTAATAATTTGAGATCTTCATTATATACATAATTTGTGTCAACAGTAATTACATAGGGTTGCCATTCCATACGTTTTAAATACTTCACAAGTTTATGAGCTCTAAAAACAGCAGCATGTGTTTCTGGCGCAAAAAATGGAGTAATAATAAGTACTTTTTTATTTATCATTTAAAACTCTTTTATACATGTTGATGTTTTGCATGACTAATTTATTCTGATCAAAAAGACGGGCTACTCTTTCTCTTGCATTTCTACCGATAGTTGATGCTAGTGTTTGATCTGATAGTAATGTGTTTATTTTTTTTGCAAAAGCATTATGACTTTCAGGGAATTCTAACAGACCTGATTCTGTGTCTTCTATAGATTCATTAGCCCATCCTATAGAAGAAGCCACAATAGGTTTTTGCATCGCCATAGCTTCTAGCCAGGATATAGGAAACGCTTCTGCAAAACTTGGGAATACACAAATATTGCATTGAGAAATAGCTTGTGACATTTCGTGATAAGGTACTACACCTTTATAGTCTACCTGTGTCAGCGCAGAAGGCGTTATAATGTTTTTCATCACATGCCAAGTTGATGTATTTTCTACAGAATCAATAGCGTCTTTGCCTATTAGGGTAAGTGTTACTTTTGGGTTTATTGAATGAAGAAGGTTAAATATATGTGCTAATGATATCATTCCTTTTTTACGAACCAAAGTTCCAAAATAAAGAATATTTTGATTGTCAGATGATGTTGTTTCTGATGGTTCAAATATAGAGATGTCAATTCCATTGTAGATGGTTTCAAATGGAAGATGTGGAAAAGAAAATACTTCTTCTGTCACTTCTCCAGAAAATTGACTAACGGCAATTACTTTTTTCGATTTTTTAATAGCCCATTTTTCTAAAAAATATAACAATCTAGGCTTATGCATTCCTTGAAGGTGATTAAAATAGGTTACAGATCCATGAATGCGTGTAATCAAAGGAATTTTAAAATCACAAAAGGCGTGTATTCCTTCCCAATCAGGGGCTTCAATAATATCGACCTTGTCATTTTTGATGTGTCGTTTGATTCTATTACGAATTTTAAGACGGTTTTTAATTGGAGCAAATTTAGATGGGCGTACTGATTTTATCTCTACAATTCGAATATCATTATCATACCATGAATAATCCCTATCTGATAAACATAAAAAAACAGTGACTTGATGACCACTACTCTGTAAAGAAGTCGCCATCATTTTTATAAATGACCCTATACCTCCAGCTGGTGATAAATCTGGATGTGGGTACTCAGTAGTTATGTAAGCAATATGTATCACTGATTAATATATTTTTTACGTAAACACTTATTTACGGATTTTTCAAAATATTTGTATAATAATCCACTAGCTATTATTGATAAAATAAACGCTAATAGAATGTGTAAGTATCCATTTTCAAAAAATCTAAATTTATAATTTAAAATCCATAATATTTCTATTACTAATTGGTGTAGTATATAAAAGGCAAAACTTATTACCCCTAACCAAATAAATACTCTTTTTGATAAAAATTTTGAAATTAATCCATTCTGCACGAAGAATATAAAAATTAATAAGGCCATAGATAACAAATAGTAAATAGACCATCTAAAATCTTGAGAGATATATACGTGAAAAGAATAAAATATTAAAAAAAGAATAATAGTACTTATTTCTAATAATGAAGCATGCTTTTTTAGTAGATTATTATCTTTAAAATTCATATATAAGTCATGAAGCACAATACCTATTATAAAATCAAATACCCTAAATAATGGATTAATGTAATAGGACAAATAAAATGCAAAACAAAATGTTATGATATGTAATGGGTAGATTCTGAAAATTCTTGATAGTATAAAGTTTTTAAATCTTATACTGCCGTTTAGAAATGCTTCTTTATATTTAAATGATAAAATAAATCCACTTAAAATAAAGAAGAAACTTACTCCAAGATGCCTTTCTTTTATTGATAAATATCTAGCAAAAGTGTCTTTTAAAAACTCTCCATTATATATTAAGAATGGTCCCCCTAAATGCCCAGCGAAAACCTTGTATGCAAATACAAAACGAAGAGAAGTTAAAGGTTTTAATATAGACATTACTTAAAAATAATTTTTTTTGTAGCTCGTTTTAATGGAGGCTCTAGATAAAATGTAATAATTGTAGCTAGTATAATAGATAATGAGACTGCACTAAAAATGCTTAATTCTCGTGTTAAATATTGGTCAAAAAATAACATGAATATAAACCCTACAATTTGATGAATGAGATATAAAGGGTATGATATGATTCCCAAAAATAATAGTGATTTTATAGTCCCAAGTACAGCAAATTTTTGATATACAAAACCATAAAATAATAATACAATCATAGGAAAAGTAATAAGTATTACCGTAAAGTCTAGATGTGGACGAATAATCCCGTATAAAAATATCCCTAAAATTAAATTGATAACAATCAAGAAATGTATATACTGCTTTACCTTTTTATAATTTGCGTATATGTTATAAAAACAGATTCCTATCATAAAAAGTAAGACATAATGCAGATCAAGAATTCTACCTACAATTGGTAAAGGGAAAAAATAATGTATTATACATATGCCTATAAGAATACTATTATAAAGTAATAAATTGTTTACTTTTTTTATCCAGAATAAAAAAGCTATTAATAGATAAAAAAGAAGCTCAGGTAATAAAGACCAGTAAGAAGCATCTACGTGATCTATATATACTAATTCTTGAAACATTGTAAAATTGAACAAAATATTAGTGGTTGTATTACTAAACATGTCGTGTATACCTTGCGAATTTGATATATATATCACTAGAAGTGTTATACTTAAAGATATCCAATACGTTGGATATAATCGTATAAAACGTTTTAATAAAAACTCAAGAGGATTCTTACATCTCTGTATTGTGAGCGTAATTACAAAACCACTTAAAATAAAGAATAGAGGGACTCCAAGCCAGCCATATTGTACATAAAAAAGAGAAGGAACATCAAAGTTGTCATGATAGACTGTGGTATAGTGATACAGCACAACACTTAATGCTGCGATACCTCTAAAAGCGTCTAGTTCCTTAATTCTCATGATAACACCTCATTTTTTAATGTGTATATATCTTTAGTACGCTTTTGCGAAAACATGCTCTTATAGATCATTATTAGTAAATATGTAACATTTAATGATCTCATGTCGATGGTTTGTTTTTTATAAATTTGAGTAAATACGTACGCTCATCTGTGCTTAAAACAAAATAACATCCTATTGTAAATAATACTGTATAAAACAATCCTTTAAGAATAAAGAATAACCATCCATTATCTATTGTTTTAAAACCATAAAATGAAATAAGAGATACAATAGAAAACAATACCAGATAAGGAAGTAATGCTTTTGTGAAATAACGCTTCATATCAAGCCCTAATTTCAATTGATAATAACATAAAACAATTATTTGGAGAAAAATAAGTGCTCCAAAAATGCCATAAATAACCCCTTTTAAACCATATGTTTTTGATAAAACACCTCCAATAATAATCCCTATAATGGTTAGAATTAATGATGATAATGATTTAAATCGCATCATTTTTTTTGCTTCTAAAATGGCATGTGCATATCCTTGTGAAATAGGAATTACGTATGCAATCATAATTAGTAATGCGACGACCCAAGATTCTTTATAGGTTTCACCAACCCATAGAATAACAAACTCTTGACCTAACACTAAAAAACCTCCTAATATGTAAAACAAAACGATCATTGTAATTCTAGATACTCGTATCATTTCATTAGTTAATAATTCTGAATTACTATTTGCATATACAGATTTAACTGCTTTTGGAAGAATTAATCCATTAATAACATTACCAAAGGTTAAAAAATAAATACCTAATGTAACTCCAATAGCATAAATAGCTACAATTACAGTATCTGTAGTGGTCCCCAAGATTACTTGACCTGTTCGCCATTGAAATTGATAAACAAGTCCAAAAACAAAAATCCATATAGAATAATTAAATATTTCTTTAATATACTTTTGATTAAAACTGTGAAGTTTAATTGACACTTTAAGTTTAAAAAAGACATAGTAAATAGTAGATGCTATAAATAATACGTTAAGAATACTATCTAGAATAACAAGGCCTAATGCATCTGCTCCTTGATATAAAATGGTTACAATAAGCAACGCTCTAAGTACATATTTAATAATAGTAAGTAGTCTTGGGAAAACAAATTGTTCATACCCATTACAAATTCCTGTAAAAGCACCACCTGGTAAAGTGATAGCTATATTAAAGATGAAAATGAGAAACATGATTTTTGCCTTACCCATTTGAGATGAAGTTAATGTATCTCCAAATAAAGCATCTATATTGAGATACATTACTGTACCCAACAAAACAACAGCTATACTTATCATAGAATATATAATAAGGCTTACTGCCAAAAAATTCTCTTGCCCTTTTGTATCATTTTGAGCTCTGTACTGAGCTATAAATCGTACAACAGCATTTGTTAATCCTAAATCAAGAATAGATAAATATCCTACAAAAGCTCCTATAAGTGCAAATAGTCCATATTCTGAGTCACCTAGCATTCGAACTATAAAAGGGGTCATTACAATCCCTACAATATTGGTGATACCAAGATTGATATAGGAAAGTAGTGCCGCTTTTTTTAACTGACTCACAATAGTTTTTATAATTGATTATCCTACGTTTACAACTCCAAAATCTATAGGATCTAGTTGTTTTGTATTCGTTTTTATAGATTCAAATTTTCGAGAACAAACATATTCAGGTCTGTTTTTTTCTTTCCTATCTGGAGGTATATTAGAAGTACTGTTATATGTTATAATAGCAGTATTCCTATCATACGGAGATATATTGGCATTAGATCCATGGTAGATATTAGGATGAAAGAAAATACAAGTTCCTGCTTGTCCAATACCTGGAATAATTCCATCTTGATCCACCATTTCTCTAATGCTCTCGTTCTTGATAGTATATTTTAAATCGGCATTTAATGAATTGACTAAGTCAACTTCTTTGCCAGCCAGATGTTCTTTATATTGAAAATCAGCAATACCTGTTTTTTGAGATTTAGGAATAAACATTAAAGGACCTTGTGCGTGATCTGTATCTTGTAAAAGAACCATTACAGAAAGCATATCTGGTTTCTTTACTCCATCATCGATATGCCAAAATGGAAAATCTTGATGCCATTCCCATATTCCTCTTCCAAAAGCTTTCTTATTATTTAATTTGTATTGATATAGGTAAATACTAGGATCATTTAATAACTGTTGAGTAGGTGTGATTAAGCGCTCTTGTCTGTATAACCAATCAAATTCTGTACGAAAGTCTTGAGGCGCAAAAACAGAACGTATATCTCCATTTTCTTCACGTATGATATTAGGCATAGACTTGTTGTTTATTTTTCCAATTCCAGCTCTAAGTTGTAGTACTTCTTCTTGGCTAAATAGATTATCAACGATGAGAAATCCTCTTTCGTGATAGTCTTGTATTTGTGATGTTGTTAATTCCATTTTAAATTATCTTTTTCAGTGTTTTGTATCTATGCAACGGCCCAAGTTTGTATCGTGTTTACTGTACCTTTAATAGAAACAGCACCGATATAATCTTCTTGGAGTTCAATAGACTTTAAAACCCATTTTTCTTTTTCTTTTTTATCCCATTTTGTGTCAATGAGTGTGGCAGTTTTTGTAGAATCTAAGCTTACTACAAATTGATCTAACGGGAATGCTAGGCCACTACCTAATGCTTTTATAAAAGCCTCTTTTCGAGTCCAACAATTATAGAAGGCTTGGGTGTGATAATCACAATCTAATGATAATAAAGAGGTTACTTCTTCTTTTGAAAAGAAAAGACGAGCTATTTTTTCTACCTCAATACTTCTTTTAGTATACTCTACATCTACTCCTATATCATATTTTTGAACAAAACCTAATACTATAGTATCTCCCGAATGGGATACATTAAATTGAATGTTACTTGGATGATCTATATAGGGTTTCCCATTAAATCCATATAAAAATTCAATCTCTTCAGGTGGTGTATGTGTGTAAGAAGCTAGTAAACTACGTAAACTGCCTCTTGCTATAATAAAGCAAAGACGATCTTTAAGAAATCGAAATTTCATAGCCCTTTCTCTTTCTAAATCATCCAATATATCCCAATAATTGTGTACTCTATCTTCATGACCTTTTTTACTTACAGACCACACATGTGCTTCGTCTGATTGTAATGAGAGATGTTGATTTGAAAATGGAGTCCACATAATCGTCTAATTTTCTATGATTACTTCATCCATAGCTTTTGCTGTATTCAGAACATCTGGTTCATCAAAGAATGTTGCATGATTCCCTTTACAATACCTGATATTTATAGATTTGTTTACAAGTGGTTTCCAAGAATTATGAATCTCTTGATTATACCTTGGATCGACTTTTAAAGTCATCACTAATGATATTACATCTATTTTTGTACCCCAGTCATATTGATTAAATAAACCGACAAGATGCTGTCGCATATTCTCTGTATTTTTTTCAGCATCTGTGCCAAAATATTTAATGAGAATTGGATTTAAATAAAATAAGATTCGAAATCCAATCATTGCTTTTAAGGCCTCAAAAGGATTACTAACGAATCTCTTTAAAAAAGCAGAAGCTCTAATAAATAAGCGTTCTTTGTTTAAAAGCAATCTATGTTCTGCGATTGTGTCGGCAACAATAAGATTTGTTTCTCTTCCTTTAGTTTTTAAATAAGTAACTATTTCTATCCCTACAGCACTACTAAAGCAATAAACAGTAATATTTAAAACACCTTCTGGTTGTACAATACTGATTTCATCAGCATAATCTTTTGCCATTTCTTTAATACTTTGATGGCGATTATCTTCACCAAATATTCCTACAGGTTGTAAGGCATATACAGGCCTGTCAGGATCAATAGCATCTGCTAGACTTTTATAAAAGAATACATGACCTCCACCTGCATGGATACAAAATAAAGGAGATTTATTTCCTTTTGTTTTTATAGGTACTAAGTATTTCCAAGTAACTGAATCATCATTTTTCTTAGAGCTAATAACTTGAGAAAGTGCTTCTATTGTAGGTGATTCCAATAGAGTAGTAGGAGGAAGTTTCACACCTAGTTTTTCCTCTATTAAAGCAAACATTTTAACAGATAGTAATGACTTACCTCCTAAATGGAAAAAACTATCTGTTGTACTTATATAGCTTAAACCAAATAATTGCTCCCATATTTCAACAAGAGTTAATTCTGTTTGATTCTTTGGTGCTTCATAGTTTGCCTCTTTATTCACAAGATCTTCTTCAAGTATCAAATCTTCAAGAGTACGCTTTCGCGAAAGCGGACTAGGAGCCTTAGGAATACTTTTAGATACCTCATCAATAGTAACTTCTTTATTGTTTAAAAGAAAAGTAGTTACTGATGGAATAGTCTTTAAAAACCATTCAACTACAGAAGTAGGTATGATTTCAGTATTTACTAAAAGATCATACTTTATACATTCTTCGATTTTAAAAATTGCAGTTATAGGATATGTTGTAGTGATGCCACTCTCAAAACTGTGAACATTTATATTACCACTAGAAATATCTTCCCAAGGAAAATTCTCAAACACAAAGAGACTATCAAATAGCACGGTATTTTCTGGTAAGCTAGCCCAAGAAATGATTTGATCTACTTTAGAGTATTCGTAATTTCTAGCTTCTTGCTGTTGTGATTGTAAAGCGCGAACACATGATTGAAACGTATTGGATGTATCAAAATGAGATCGTACGGGTAATACGTTTGCAAACATACCAGCCATTAACTCTATATTAGGAAAAGGGATAGAACGACCTGATACGGTAGTACCAAACGTGATATCTGTATTTCCAAAATACTGATACAATACTAATGACCAAATTCCTTGAAATAAAGAATTGAGAGTTACTCTATGATACTTTGCAAGTTCTTTTAAATCTTCTGAAGTTTGAACACTAAACTGTTCACTATAAGTTCTAAGTGTATTACGTTGTGATTGTGCAGTTTGTTGCTGAAAAAGAGACACTTTTTTAAAACCTTCAAATGTTTTTGACCAGAAAGTTGATGCGTCATCTAGAGAACGATTTTTTAACCAACTACTATATGACTTATAAGAAGGAATAGTGTCAAGACGTACAGGAATATTAGTCTTTAAACTAGCATAAAAAGCAAATGCGTCTTTTAATATAATAGTAGAAGACCATCCGTCAAGTAAGAGATGATGACAATCCCATATAAAATAATAACTTGTTGCTGTTTTTTTTATTAAACTAATATTTGAAAGCGGATTTTCCTCAAAAGCAATCCCAGATTTTTTATGCTCTTTTTTAAATGATTTTAAAAGTTCTTTTTGCTTTTCGGATTCCTTATCACTCCAATTATGAAGTGACCATTGAATCTCTTTTTCAGGTCGTACAACAAGTACAGGACGCTCTACTTTTTTCCAATGCACAGAAGTACGCATTACTTCATGACGAAACGTTACAGACTCCCAAGCTTTTTTGAAAATATCGATGTCTAAATCCCCTTCAATAGTACATTGTACTGTTAGGAAACCTTGATCTTCTCCTTCCATTAAATGATGGAAAAGCAACCCTTGTTGCATAGAAGTAAGAGGATAAATAGCTTCTATTTTAGGTTTTTTCATAGTCATTGTTTCCATATGTTATATACTTTCAGTATTCGTCAAAATGAATACTGTATTATCTTGATTTACTATTTAATTCAAAATGTCTAGTAGATTATTTAAATCGTCTTGACTTATTTCTGCTTCTGAAAAATCAGAAGGTGTATAGCTTCCATTTTCTGTTTGATTACAATAGTCACTTATCTCTAAAAGACGTTTCTTAAAATCATTCATCAGTAATGTTATCGTTTGTGGATGATACACTGTATTACCAAAACTCCAAGTACCCTGTAATTGATTGTTTTTTATAGAAATATTAATTTCTAGTTTATAACGACGCTCACTACGTGGATCTCGAAGTCCTTTGGTGAGAGAAGTTACTTGTATGTCATTATCTGACTCAGAAGTAAATTGCGTACCAAGAAAATTAAATACAATTTCAGGATTTCCGATGTCCCCCAATGCATTTTCTAGATATCTAAGAACTCCATATTTGATACCTCCTTGAGATATACTACGCATATGTTCTTTTGTAGCAATAATTTGATTTGCAATATTTTTATGTGGTTGATGCTTAAACTTTAGAGGGAAGTACGATGTAAACCACCCTACAGTTTTTGATACATCTAGTTGTGACCCTAAGGTTTCTCTACCGTGTCTTTCAAACCCTATTGCAATATCTTGATGTGCACTCCAGTTTCCTACACTATCTATAAGTGCAGTCACAAGAAGTTCTTCTGTTTTTGTATGATATGCTTTATTTGCTTCTTGTATTAAATGAGTAGTTTCTATATCTAAAAAGAAATGGACTTGTTCAATATCTTTCTCTTCTATTACTATTTCATTTGTTTTATCAAAAGGTAATAATGGAGTTTGTGTGATTTGTTCTTTCCAAAAAGAAAGTTCATCATCAGTCACCTTAGATGTCAAAGTATTGATATATTCATTCCAATCTTTGATAGATGCTGTTTTTAGCTCTTGGGAGATGGGGTTTCCTGAAATAATGTCTTGTAAAACTGTAGCAAAATCATCTGTAATAATTTGCCAAGAAACAGCATCTACCACTAGATGATGTGCTACTAAAACACAAAAACTACCTTTATCACTACCTGTATTAAAATAAATACATTTAAATAACGATCCTTCTGATAGTGTAAATTGATCTTGAACACGTTGTACTTGTTCAGATGCAATTTGATTATGATGTTCAGAAGGCTCATTTGAAAGATTAATATATTCAAGAGCAAATATTTGCTCAGGACTTAATATATATGATGTCCATTGATTTTCTGATTGTATAAATCGAGCACGTAATGCATCGTGTTGAGTGATAATATAATCACATACTTTTTTTATTTGATTTTCAGAAACTATAGGAAGATTGTTCAATCTAACTGCTTGATTCCAATAATGAGGAGCATTTCTATGCTCTCTAAAAAACCAATGCTGAATAGGTGATAAGGATACTTCTCCTTCTAATAATTTGTTTGAAATTGATGTAGATTCCGCTTTCGCGAAAAGTGATAACTCAGCAATTGTTTGATGTTCAAATAATGCATTTGAATTTAAAACGATCCCTTCTTTTCTAGCTTTTGCAATAATTTGAATACTCAGAATAGAATCCCCACCTATCTCAAAAAAGTTATCATCTCGATGGATAGGAGAGAAACCTAATGTGTTTTCCCATATTGTTGTTAATACATCTTCTGTTTGAACTTCTACGGTATTTTCAACCTCAGCAAAAAGAGAAAGATTAGCGACTGTTTGATGCTCAAAGAGTGCATTTGAATTTAAAATAATTCCTTCTTTCCTAGCTTTTGCAATAATTTGAATACTCAGAATAGAATCTCCACCTATTTCAAAAAAGTTATCATCTCGATGAATAGGAGAGAAGCCTAAAACATCTTCCCATATTGTAAGTAATTGTTGTTCTGTATTGTTATTTCTAGGAGTAACTTCTACTTCTGTATTTCTTATAGGCTTTGTAATATATGTTGTACTGCGTAATTGTTTTCTGTTAATTTTTCCATTAGGTAATAATGGCATCTCTTCTACGGGTATAAAAAGAGAGGGTACCATATAATCTGGTAATTTTTTTTGTAAATCAGCTTTTAGTTGGTCTACAGAAAAGTGATCATCTCCTTGTATGTAGGCTACGATACGTTTACGTTGATTAGTAGTTGTATTTTTTGCTTGTAAAGTAATAGACTCTTTAAATTTGATCAAAAGCATTTTTTTTGCTTTTGGACTCAATGCCTGAACTCTATCTTCTAAATTATTATTCGCTATCATTTTACTGCTTTTACAACTACAATTGAATTTGCCCACCATATATCTTTTACATCTTCTGGCATAGTAAGAGGTACTGTTTGTATACTAAAAGAAGAAAAGTGTTTTAATAATAAACGCTGGTGTTCCCTACTTAAAGAATCTATTTCGTTTGAAAAATAAGTAAAGGAACCACCAGGTTTAAGATGACTAGAAGCATATGGGAAAAAATGCTCAGCAAAAGTGATACTCTCTTGAACATATTTCATATACTCTTCTTCATTTAATGGGTATGTATGAAAAAAGATACCATCAAACAGGTTTAATGTATCTATGGTATCTTGCCATAGTCCTTTTACCATTCTAATGTCATTTCCAGCAAATTTTTCTTTCCATTGTTCAAAATAATCATTGATTACTTGCTCATTACATTCTATAATGGTGTGAGATTTTACCAGATGTGCCTGTATCATATCAGAAGAGATTCCTCTTCCAAAACCAATTTCTAAGATATCACCGCGTGTTTCACAAATAACATCAGACATACGCTGCATAAGAGGTATTTGCCAATCTTCCATGATTTCTTGATCAGAAAGTTTTGTGTGTGTACGATCATTAATCTCACGGATTTCTGTATCGACTTTACCAGGAACAAAATGCTTTGCTTGCTCGTCAATAGCCTCTATATCTGCAGCAAACTCTTTTAAAGCCCTATTTACTACTGCCGATCTTTGGATGGCTCTAGGAGGACTTATAAAAGTATCTTCCTTGATGGTAAGATTTACTTCATATCCAGTTGCTCTTCGTATTCTTCGCATAGTCTTTATCTTTATTCTATCGTCTCAAGCATAACTTCTACTTCTCCTTCTTGAAGAACCTCAACAGACTTGAGTATTTGGTGTATTTCGTTACTTGGGATATATTTATCAAATAATTGTACGAGTTGTGTTGCTGTCGAATCCTCTAGAGTTGCCCAATTAATGGTGTCTAGATCACTCTCTACAGTAACAACAGCTTGTTGTACTTGTGGATCGCTATATATAATTTGTTCTATTTCGTCAAGTTCTATTCTATATCCTCTTACTTTGACTTGTTGATCTTTACGACCTAAGAACTCAATAGTTCCATCTGCTCTATATTTTGCCAAGTCTCCCGTTTTATATAATCGCTTAGTAGGATTTGTATCGTAAGGATGTTGGATAAAAGATTGTGCAGTTTTTTCTGAATCATGAAGGTATCCAGATGCAAGCCCCATTCCTCCTATATATAATTCTCCTACAGTACCATAGGGTACTCTTTTTGCATCATCATCTAAGATGTATACTTGTATGTTTTTGATAGGACGTCCTATAGGAATGCTACTTGCTTCACTGTCTTTTTGTTCAAGTTGATGCGCGATACACCATACAGTACTTTCTGTAGGACCATATTCATTATATAATTTTACTTGCGGTAATTTTTCAAAATGAAGAGATGCTAGTGATGTCGTACATGCTTCTCCAGCAACAATGACACTATTTAAGGAAATCAATTTTTGAATATCTCCATAGTTCACAATATTTGTATATAAAGAAGGAAGCATCAATGTATGACTAACAGAGTTTGCTTGTATAGTCTCTACAAGACGTTTAATGTCTTGCTCTAAATGCTCTTCAGAAATGACAAGCGTACCACCACTACATAAACTCCAGAAAATACCTGTCTTAGAGCTATCAAAAGAAATCGAAGACATTAATAAAAATGAGGTAGGATCTGATTTGTAAAAATCAGTTCTTGCTAATGTTGAGTTTATAATATTTTTATGAGTTATTGGTACCCCTTTAGGCATTCCTGTACTACCTGATGTATAAATAACATAGGCAAGATCACTTCCTTGTACTTTAGGAAGTATGGTGTGTGTAGTAGGAATTATATGTTGAATATCTTCTATAGTATAGGTAACAATAGATACGTCTGTAAATTGTGATTTTAGTGATGTTTCGGTTAATAATGCTTTCGCGAAAGCGTTATCAAGTATATATGAAATACGTTCTGAAGGATAACTAGGATCCAATGGAAGGTATGCTGCCCCAGCTTTAAGAATCCCTAATAATCCAATGATCATATGATGAGATCGTTCAATACATAAACCAACGATATCATTTTTCTGAATTCCTTGTTGTAGTAATTGAGCAGCAATTTTATCTGCTTCTTGATCTAATTGACGATAGGTTATTCTCGTGTCTTTAAATATAAGCGCAATAGCTTCAGGGGATTTTTGAGCATGTGCTGCTATAATTTCGTGTATTCCTTGATGAGGTGTTATGAGATCAGTTTCGGGAGCTTCTAATGCAGCATAAAACTGTTCTTCTTGCTCGGTTTGCATTTTTATTTGAGAAAGAATCTCATCAGGATTTTGAATTACATTTTTAAGAATGATTTCAAAATGTTCATGCATACGTTTAATGGTCGCTTCTTCAAATAGATCTGTCTCATATTCCATAAGAGATGTGAGCGCTCCTTGATCATTTGAGATATATAAAGTCAAATCAAATTTGGCAACACCAGCATCATAAGGTTCATATGTGATTTTGATATCGTCGCCTAATACAGGAGTATCCGGCACTGTATGATATAAAAACATCACTTGAAAAAATGGATGTGTGCTTAATGATCTACTAGGTTTTAAAGTTTTTACAAGCGTGTCAAAAGAAATGTCTTTATTAGAAAATGCTTGAAGTGTTATTTCTTTTACTTCTGATACTAATTCTTTAAAAGATATAGCTTGTTGTACATCTGCACGTAAGACTAAAGTATCATTGAAAAAACCTATTAGATTTTCTAAACTCGTCCTATCTCTCTTTGTAATAGGAGTTCCTATCAAAATATCCTGTTGTCCTGAATATTTTTGTAGTAATATGTAATATACGCTTAACATAGTTACATAAGGAGTCGCTTCTAATTTTTTACATAAATCAAAAAAAGCATCGGAAGTTTGTGTTCCATATACTTTTTTGTGGAATGTACCTTTATAGGATGGTTGTACTTTTTTAGGATAATCAGTAGGCAGATTTAAAGTAGGAATCTCTCCAGAAAGATGTTGTTTCCAATACTTAAGATGCTCTTCATTAATTTTTTGATTTCCTTGCCAGTTAGCATAACTAGCATATTGTATTTCTGGTTTTTTAATTTCTGGTGTAATTCCTTTTACAAGATTTGTATAATTATCTGAAAGTTCTTTACGGAATACTTTCATAGACCATTTATCGGTAATGATATGATGCATTACGATCAAAAAGAGAAAATCATTAGGAGCTACTTTTACAACCGTGGATTGTAATAAAGTTTCATCAGAAAGATAAAAAGTGTGACTTGCATTTTTACGCACTAATGCATCTGCTTTTTGAGAAGCAATTTCATAAGATTCATTACTGAAATCATAAAACGTAAATACTGAATTAGATTCAGGTTGTACTTGCACAACAGGAATCCCATCTTCTACTTGAAAATTAGAACGTAAAATATCGTGTTTAGATTCAATAAGACGTATACTCTTTTCAAATAAGTCAACTTGTAGGTCACCTTCTAATCGATATAATTCTGAGTAATTGTAAAAAGGATTATCAGGAAATAATTGTTGTAAAAACCACAACCTTTTTTGCTCACGAGATAATGGTATTGGAATAGCATTCGGGATCTTAGTGATTTCATCAGTTTGCGTAGATTTCTTTTCACGATTTCTCCACTGAGATAATAGTGAGGCTTTTGATGCAGAAGTGGAAATTTCTTTTTTCACAATAAACTGTTTTAATCTTTTTATTTTATACCTAGCTTAACTGCAAGCTCATATATCCAATACGTGATTTTGTCTTCTAAGCCAAATTCGATACCAAATACTCTTTCTATAATCCAATAAATAGAAGCTATAATTAAAAAGATAGAACCGTATACTAATATTTTAGGATACATTTTTAATTTTCTAATAGTGAATAATACAGGGAATATGAGAAGTATAATAAATAATTGACCTATCTCTACACCTATGTTAAACCCTAAAAGAGAGTACACTAAGAACTCATCCTTGAGACCAATGTCACCTAGAACACTAGCAAATCCAAACCCATGAAATAGTCCAAAAACAAAAGCAATTACCCAATCTCTTCCTTTAAAAATAGGCTTGATGTTGTGAAGTGCAGCAAGTCCTATAGAGAACGCAATGATAGATTCTATAATAGGTCCAGGTAGACTTATAAATTGTAATGCGGCAAGACTTAAAGTGATTGTATGCGCAACAGTAAAAAAAGTTACAATTTTTATGATATAAGAAAATGCGGGTTTGAAATTTGTTACTGGCGACCAACTTTCAAAAAGTAGTAATTTTTCTTTTCGTCTATTGCGACGTACTACAGATGGAAGAATTAATGCGAGCAAGAAGAATATGTGATCAATACCAATCCATATATGCCAAACCCCTTGTTTGATCATAGCATAAAATCCTTTCCAAATAGAAACTTCCGTTAGTGATAGTGTATCAGTTGTATCATTTGGAGTGAAATAAAGTGAGATGTTAGATTCGTTATTAATCACTCCTGCTTTCCAATTATACTCTACGGTTAAAAAACCTCTATGTGTTGGAGATTCTTCAAATGCAACACTATAAGTTACATCCATAGTGTCTGGAATAATTTCAAAATTACCAAGATCAAAATGTACTTGAATATAGTCCCCTAAACCTGTAGATAAAATACCAATATCTTTAAAAGTAATATTGTGATCTCCTAGTGGAGATTTAAAATTAGAATGAGATAAAAGATATGATTTAAGTTCACTGTAATGAGGCAGCAAATCTTCTATATTGTTTCCTTTCTTATTTAAATTCCAATCAAATACTTTATTTAAATCATCAGCAAGTATTTCAAAGCGCCCTTCGGCTCCATCTTTCTCATAAACTCTTAAGAAAATAAAACCTTGTTCTGGATCATGCGCGTATGAAAATATAGGCGTTAATATAAAAGCCAGAAACAGAATATGTAGTATTAATTTTTTCATTAAAATGAATTTTTATGTCATTAAGTAAAACTGATAAGAGTTGATTTTATAGCAAAATGATTTATAGCTAAAAACAAATTATTATATCCAGAAAATCATTTTGACAAATCGATTAAAATTTAAAAATGTATTAACTTCCAATGTTTTGATCTGTCACTCTTACCAGTCTGTAATGATTCTTAAGGCAAATGAACAACATAAAATCATCTTATTATATTAAATATATATGAAGAGGAAAAAAAGCAGTTGAAGTGGAATATTATCCTTTTAATGTTTTAGGGTATTTGTCCCTATATGACCTGTTTTATTCCTTTTTAAAATCTGAAGTAATATAGATGATGTTATGATCTGATATTGAGATTTATTAATGAGTTATTTGTGTTTATATTGATTATTTAATTTTAATTTACTGATAATCAATATAATAAAAATTAATGCTATTTTTTTAATACTGAAACACCTTATAATATTGTATTCCACTCTTATTAAAAGAGTAAAATGTTTCCTTTTTAAGGGGCATAATTCCACTTCACATGGTTTTAATTTAATATAAGATAGAGATGCTTTTAATTTGCATAGAATTACGAATTGAACACCAAATTAAATATCAATTTTATACATTAAAGTAATACTATTTTGGATTTTTCCTGGACAAATAAACAGTTAGATTTTAAGAACGAGGTTATAGAATTTGCAAAGTCAAATTTGAATAAGCCTTATGTTGAGGATGATCATTCTTGCAATTTTTTAAGGAAGAATTGGCAAGAATGTGCTGATTTTGGTATTCTTAGTTTATCAGTTCCCAGGGCGTATGGAAACTTAAATAGTGAGATGAATATTTTGTCAGCAACGTTGGCAATGGAAGGGTTAGGATATGGGTGTAATGATAATGGATTACCATTTGCGTTAAATGCTCAAATGTGGACTGTTCAATTACCTATTGCGCATTTTGGAACGAAGGCACAAAAACAAAAATTTTTACCATCACTTACTCAAGGTGTGTGGATTGCTTGTCATGCTTTGACAGAACCTAATGCAGGTTCTGATGTGTTTAGCATGGAGACCACTGCAACAAAGGTTGATGGAGGGTATGTACTTAACGGAAAAAAACAGTTAATAACATTGGGGCCTGTTGCCGATATAGCATTAGTATTTGCTATGACAAATCCAAAATTAGGTAAATGGGGAATGTCTGCTTTTATAGTAGAAAAAGGAACAAAAGGTTTTGAAGCGAGTCCCAATAAACAAAAAATGGGATTACGTACAGTACCCATAGGAGATCTTACATTTACGGATTGTTTTGTAAAAGAAGAAAATAGATTAGGAGCAGAAGGGGCAGGATGGAGTATTACAAATCATTCTTTGGAGCATGATCGTTGTAGCATCTTAGCAAGTCAGTTAGGAGCTATGGAAAGACAGCTTGAAGAATCTATTCGTTTTGTAAAACAACGTAAACAATTTGGGAAGTCTGTCGGAGAATTTCAATCTGTATCTAATAGGATAGCAGATATGAAATTACGTCTTGAAACTTCACGTCTATTACTATATAAAGTAGCTTGGCTAAAAAGTCAAAATAAATCAGCCATGTTAGAAGCGGCTATGCTCAAACTACAGATAAGTGAAAGTTTTATAGCTTCTAGCCTTGATACAATAAGAAATCATGGAGGTTATGGATATTTAACAGAAAATGAAGTCGAACGAGATTTACGAGATGCTGTAGGTAGTGTTATTTATGCTGGTACTTCAGACATTCAACGGAATATAATCTCTAAAATCATAGGTGTATAAAAGCTTTCGCGAAAGCTTAAAAAGAACCCTCTCATAATGTTAGTATACACATTACCACATATCATAGAAAATGCAGCTCAAAAGAAACCTAATGAAGAAGCATTTAAGTACCTTGAAGAGACGATTACTTTTTCTGAGTTGAATCTTAAATCAAATCAACTAGCTCAGCACTTGATTACATTAGATGTTAAGAAAGGAGATCGTATAGGAGTGTATATGCATCGCTGTTTAGAAACAACAATTGCGATCTATGGAATTTTAAAATCTGGTGGTGTATATGTACCATTAGATCCTTTTTCTCCAATATCTAGAACACAGTATGTTATTGAAGATTGTGATATAAAACATATAGTAACTACACCTAAACAATTAAGGAAAATAACAAAGATTTCTGAAGAGGGCTCGTTACAGTCTGTTATTGGAATTGAACAAGAATTATCTATTAAAAATAGTCCTTGGAAAACTGTTTTTGATACATCATTAGAACAATATCGACCAGTTAATATACTTGGTGATGATCTTGCATATATATTATATACATCTGGATCTACAGGAGTGCCTAAAGGTATTATGCATACACATACAAGTTCGTTAGCTTTTGTAAAGTTAGTTTCTGAGATGTATGCTATGGAAGGAGAAGTATATGGAATGCATGCTCCTTTACATTTTGATCCATCAGTGCAAGGGTATTTTGCAGCGCCATATGCACTTGCAAAAACAATAATTGTATCTGATGCTCATACTAAAATGCCTTCAAGTTTAATACAACTTATAGAAAAAGAAAAAATTACAATATGGTTTTCTGTACCTCTAGTATTAATTCAAATGTTGTTACACGGGGGATTAGAAAAACGTGATATGTCTTCTCTAAAATGGGTGCTATTTTCTGGGGAAGTATTTGTGACAAAACATTTACAAACTCTTATGGAACTCTGGCCTTTTGCTAAGTTTAGTAATATATATGGTCCTACAGAAACTAATCAATGTACTTATTATCACTTAGAGACACCTCCAGAAAATGATGATCCTATACCTATAGGACATGTATGGGGAGATACCGAATATAAGATTATAGACACACAAGATGATGAAGTACTTTCAGGACAATCAGGAGAACTAGTTGTACGTACTTCAACAATGATGAAAGGATATTGGAATAATCCAGAATTAACACAGAAATCTTTATATAAAGAAGAAGTAATTCCTAGTGTACAAAAACTGTATTATAGAACTGGTGACCAAGTACGACAAGATGAGAAAGGTACATTGTTTTTTTTAGGAAGAAATGATCGTCAGATAAAGATACGTGGTTATAGAATAGAGATAGATGAAGTAGAAAGCGTACTTACAAAGCATCCAGAAATAGAAGAAAGTGCTGTCATTGTTACGCATAATACAGCTACTGATCAGAAAGAATTAAGCTCAGTGGTCTTAGCGTCAAAAAATGCCAATATAGATGAAGCAACACTTAAAAAATTCTGTAAGCAACACTTATCAATATACGCGATACCTGATAGTATTCAAATACTTGAAGAACTTCCTAGAACCGCTTCTGGAAAAATTAATCGTAAAGAGATAGAAACCATACTAATATCATAATAAAATGCAACAAAAGATTATACAATATATAGAAGAAGAATTGTCTAACGAGGAAATTGATGGGGGACTTGAGGTGACAGAAGATCTTTTAGGAAGTGGCATTTTAGACTCTTTAGGAATGATGAAACTTATTGCATTTCTAGAAGAAGAATTTCAAATCAAAGTATTACCAGAAGACATGATTATTGAAAATTTTATGACAGTAGGACATGTGGGAGATTATTTAGAAAGTAAACTGTAAAACTACTATCTATCAAAAGAAAAAGAAAATAACAATGGAAAACAAATATCAATCTTTAACTCAAAGTCAATCATTATTATGGATAGGTCAGGAAATGAATCCTACATCACCTATGTATAATATGGTAATGACGTATGAATTAAAGGATGAAATTTCTATTGAACATTTTACAAAAGCTTTTAATGAATTAATTCGTAGAAATGATGCATTACGATCTGTCTTTCTTGTAAAAGATAATGTGCCAGTTCAAGTATTCTTAGAAGAACATACATATGAATTAGAAATTATTGACTTTTCTAATACTACAAACCCTAAAAAATCATATAAGAAATGGGAAAAAGAAAGCATTATAAAGCAATTTGATATATCAAACTGCTTATTGGATAGTGCACTTATAAAATTAAGTAATTCACATTATATATGGTATATCAATCAGCATCACCTTATTACAGATGCTTGGAGTAATGGTATTCTTTTTTCTACAATTACTCAATTATATAAACAGTACAAAGAAAATGGGATTGTATCTCTTGATCAAGAGATCCCTTCGTATAAAGAATATATAACCTTTGAAAAGGAGGTAAGAAACAATACAAAAAGCAAAGCAGTTAAAGAATATTGGAACGAAAAAATAAAGATGTGCCCACCTTTACCTACTTTATATAATAATTCATCTCTAGATCTCGATACAAGATCAAATCGTTTATATGTAAATTTAGGACTTGAACGTTCTGAGAAATTAAGAAACTTAGCAAATGAAAAAGGAGTTCGTGTATGGACAGAACACCTCTCGCTTTATAATATATTTTTAACAACATTATTTGTTTACCTATATAGAATATGTGGTCAAGAACAATTAGTTGTTGGTTCACCAACTCACAATAGAACTACAAAAAAGATAAGAGAAACCGTAGGATTCTTTGTCGAAGTATTTCCGCTATTTGCTTCTATTGAAAAAGAAGATACATTTTTTAAATTATTAAAAAAGATACAAGTAGAGAGTAATACTTTTTTGAAGTATGCACAAGCAGGAGCCTCTACTTCAGATCTGAATAGAAATTTTAATGTTTTATTCAATTATATACATGCAGATTATTCAGATTTTAACGGAATACCTGTAACTTCTGAGTGGGTACATCCAGGTCATAATGATCCAAGACATCATATACGATTACATGTTCATGACTTACATGACACTGGAGAAATACAATTGTATTTTGATTTAAATGAACGTGTTTTTGATGCAAATAAACAGTCATTAATACCTCAACATTTTATATCTCTATTAGATGCATTTATTAATGATAAAGAACAATTAATAGATCAGCCCTCAATAGTTTCTTATAAAGAATTTGATGAGACAATAGTAGTACTTAATCAGAAATCTAAACAAGTTGTAGATCACTATAGCATAACAACACTTATAGAAGAGCAATCACAGAAGACACCATTAAATACTAGTATTGTTTTTGGCCAAGAAACAGTATCTTATATAGAACTACAGAAACAATCTAATCAACTAGCAAATTATCTAATTGAGCAAGGCATAGGTGCAGGATCTCAGGTTGCAATCTGGCTCAAACGTTCGACAGAGTATATCATTAGTGTATTGGCAGTTCTTAAGACAGGAGCCACCTATATTCCTATTCCTTATAATTACCCTGAAGAGAGAGTAAGTTATATATTAAAAGATAGTGATTCATCAATACTTATTGGACATAATAATGCACAAATAGATACTTTAGAAGAATTTTCTATAATAGGTCTAAGCTATGATATATTATCTAAATCAGTTATTTCTGAGTATCCTATATCTAATCCATTAGTGACAATATGTAAAGAATCAACAGCTTTTTTGATATACACGTCCGGATCTACAGGAAATCCAAAAGGAGTTAAAATTACGCATGAAGCACTTACCAATTATATTAAGTGGACAAAGCATGCATATATTTCCTGGGAGCAACCTACGATTCCTTTATTTACAACAGTTGGCTTTGATATCACAGCAAATGCTGTATTTCTTCCGTTGATATGTGGAGGTACTATTCATGTATACCAAGAGAATGATACAGAAGTAGATCTTTCTATTGTAGATGTTATACATGATAATAATGTTGACTTTATAAAGTTAACGCCTGCACACTTAAATTTTCTAAAAGGGAAAGATCTATCAGAAAGTAAGATTCAAGTAATGGTAGTTACTGGAGATGAATTTAAAACAGAACTCGGGAATCATATTTTTAAAGCATTTCAAGGAAAAGTAGATATATATAATGAGTATGGCCCTTCTGAAGCTACTATAGGGTGTATCTATCATAAATTTAATCCTGAATTAGATACAGAAATAAGTGTCCCAATAGGTCACCCTATTCATAATATGGAGGTCTATATATTAGATCGTTTTTTACACCCAGTTCCGCAAGGAGTTATTGGAGAACTATACGTAGGAGGGACTGGATTAGCCAATGGGTATTGGAACAGACCAAACCTTACGAAGGATAAATTTATAGAAAACCCTTTTGCTCGTACTACAAAACTATATGCTACAAATGATTTAGTAAGACTTAATGATAATGGTATTATAGAATTCTTAGGTAGAACAGATTTTCAAGTTAAAATTAATGGATACAGAATAGAACTAGGAGAAGTAGAAGCTACAATAGAATCATATGCTACTATCAATGCATCTACTGTTATTGTTACAAAAAATGAAGATGATTTTAAAAGCTTAGCTGCTTATTTTTCTGCAAATGCATCCATAGATTTAAAAGAATTACAGTTATATCTCAGTCAGAAGTTACCTAGATATATGGTGCCTGTACATTTCGCACAATTAGAAAATCTTCCACTTTCTTCAAATGGAAAAGTGGATAGAAAAGTATTAACGACAATTGATACACAGGCTATTCATAGTGCTAGCGAGTATGTAGCACCTACCAATGAAATAGAAGTAGAGGTAGAACAAATATGGTGTTCTGTATTTAATCTATCAAAAATCGGAATTCATGATCGATTTATTGATTTAGGTGGAGAATCTTTAATGGCGATACAAATTACAACACGAATTAATGAAGTATTTGAACTTAAAATTCCTCTCAACAAAATATTTGAATTACAAACGATAGCTCATATAGCCGTATATCTAGAAGAAACACTAACCGCTTTATTAAATGAGTAACCTATTATTAAAAATAAAGAATAAAAAATATAAAGAATTCGCTTTCGCGAAAACAAATAAAAAATGAAAATCAACGTGTCAAAAGGCTTGAAGCCATTTATCATAAAGACAATCATCATATGTATGAGTGTTATATATGTCTTTGGACCTGTACATGTTGAGGTGAATAAATTTTTGCATACAATTACCCACGGTTTAGAGATGCCAGATTATATGATCTCTCATAAAGATATATCAAATGATGACTTTAATATCTTAGAAATACATGAAAGTGATGAACATAAAAGTGTAGTAACACATCATGATCATGAGTTTATAGAATTAGTCGAAAAAATATTAGAAGGCGCAGATCAAGGAAACGACTCGTCTGATTCAAAAGTAATTTCTCATAAAATAGATAAGCATATTAACCTCTATGAATATGATGACTCAGATGAGATAATCGTATGGTCTTTGGACATAAGACATCAATTTTCAGAAAAGGAAAAAAGAATTTGTAAAGGATTTTTACAAGGCCTTAGAGAACCTCCTCAAGTATAAATACATATACAAGTTAGAAGCTTACAGTTCGCCTTATATATTGTAAGGTATTCATTAAATATTTTATAAAAACACCGCTCAAGCTATAATTATCACAATAAATACGTGTGATATAGGAATTGTATTGAGTAATAATTAAAAAAATCATGTTTAAAAACATATTATATATAGTATTTCTAGTAATTGCAAATACTATATATGCAAACGAAATTCATACTACTATCACAGATAGTACGATTACCGCCAAAGCAAGACACGAAATTAATGGTACAATTACAGATAGTAAAACAAATTTGCCTGTAGAAGGTATTGGAGTGTATAACCAAACTTCAGGATCCTATACCTACACCGATGTTGCTGGGTATTATAAATTAAACGATATTTCTACGGGAGATGTCATTAACATTTATGGCCTTGGTTATGAAGTAAAAACAATCACGATTACAGAAGTAGAGTTAGACCATACATTAAATATTGAGTTGGTAGATGCTGCCGTTTCTTTAGATCAAGTTGTTCTTGTATCAAAAGTAAATTCGCTTACCAGTCTTGTTGATATCGATGTGAAGAATAATCCAGTAAAATCTGCACAGGAAATTTTACGTAAAGTACCTGGGTTAATTATAGGACAACATGCAGGAGGAGGAAAAGCAGAACAGCTTTTCTTAAGAGGATTTGATGTAGATCACGGAACAGACATTGCTATAGATGTAGACGGATTACCCGTAAATTTACCATCACATGCTCATGGTCAAGGATATGCAGATCTTCACTTTGTAATTCCAGAAACTATAGATAATATAGATTTTGGAAAAGGACCTTATTATGCAGATAAAGGAAACTTTAATACAGCAGGATATGTAAGCCTTAAAACAAAAAAAACAATAGAAGATAACCTAGTATCATTAGAAATAGGACAGTTTAATACTGTAAGAGCTTTAGCATTAGTTAAAGTACTAGAAAGTGATTATACTAATGCATACATCGGATCAGAGTTAGTACTTACTGATGGAGTTTTTGACTCTCCTCAAGATTTTAATAGAATTAACGTAACAGGGCGTTATAACTATAACAATTTTGAAGATGAAGATTTTACAGTTACACTATCTCATTTTCAAAGTAAATGGAATGCATCGGGACAAATTCCTGTAAGAGCGGTAGAGCAAGGACTTATAAGTAGATTTGGAGCTATAGATGATACCGAAGGAGGAATCACCAGTAGATCAAACTTATGGGTCAATCACAGAAAACAATTAAGTGAGCACCAAGAATTAAAGTCAAAAGCATTTATTTCTAGATATAATTTTGAACTCTATTCTAACTTTACATTCTTCCTAGAAGACCCTATTAATGGAGATCAAATACGTCAGAAGGAAGCTCGTACTATCATTGGAGCAGAAACTGCATATGAACATACATTTGATTTAAATGATGAGCGTAGTAGATTACGTTTTAATGCTGGACTTGGTTTTAGATATGATGATAATAACGATGTAGAGCTATCGCGTACACGTAATAGAAGAGAGACATTAGAAAGACTTGCTTTTGGAGATGTAGACGAGGTAAATGGATACACATTTGGACATATAACGTATAAAAAAGGAGATTGGACATTTAACCCAGGAGTTAGAATTGATTACTTCGAATTTGATTATGTAGATTTTTTAAGCAATACTTTTGATTCTAGAAGTGAAGACGAAATTATCGTAAGTCCAAAATTCAATACAATATTTACACCTAATTCTTCACTACAACTATTTGCTAAGGCTGGTTTTGGATACCACTCTAATGATAGTAGAGTAGTGACTGCTGGAACAGGAGAAGATACACTTCCTTCTGCTTTTGGAGCAGATTTAGGAGCTATTGTAAAACCGGCAAAAGGTTTAGTACTTAATGCTGCTTTATGGAGTCTTTCTTTACAACAAGAATTTGTATATGTAGGAGATGCAGGAGTTGTAGAGCCTAGTGGAAAATCACAACGTTTTGGAGTAGATTTTGGAGCTAGATATCAAATCACAAAATGGTTATATACAAATGCAGATATCAATTATACATATGCAAGAAGTACTGAAGAACCAGATGGACAAGATTTTATTCCATTAGCACCAGATCTTACTTCATCTGGAGGAATATCTATTCAAAATTTAGGAAACTTTTCAGGAGGACTTTCTTATAAATACATAAAAGATAGACCAGCAAATGAAGACAATTCTATTGTTGCCGATGGGTATTTTGTAACCGATCTTAATGCCAATTATAAGTTTGCAAAGAACTGGAATATTGGTTTGATCATAGAAAATCTTTTTGATACCGAATGGAATGAGACTCAGTTTGCTACAGAAACTCGATTATTTAATGAAGCAAATCCCGTTGAGGAGATAACTTTCACTCCTGGAACCCCATTTTCCGCTAGAGTTAAATTATCTGTGTCTTTTTAATAGAAATTCGGTTCTTCGTAGAAGAAATAAAATAACTAGACAAGACATTCTATAAACACACAAAAACGCTATCAGTAACACTGAGCAATAATGACAGAAAGCAAGAAAAAAGAGATTATTAAAAAAAGTTTTTTAATAAGGCTTGTAGAAGAAAAATTGTTATCCCTTTTCCAAGATGGAAAAATAAATGGGACTGTACATACGTGTATAGGTCAGGAATTGATAGGTGTGTGTGCATCAGAGTTTTTAAATCACGATGATTATGTCTTGTCTAATCATAGAGGTCATGGACATTTCTTATCTAGAAATGAAGATTTAGTAGGTTTTTTTGCCGAACTAATGGGAAGAGAAGCTGGGATATGTGGTGGTATCGGTGGGAGTCAACATTTTTATAAATACAATCATTTATCTAATGGTATTCAAGGTGGGATGACACCTATCGGGGCAGGAATAGCATTGGCAAATAAGATTGTAAAGAATGATAAAATTGTAATGTGTTACATCGGAGATGGAACATTAGGAGAAGGCATTATTTATGAAGCATTTAATCTAGCTTCTTTATGGGAGTTACCTATTGTGTACGTGTTAGAAAATAATAAAATAGCCCAATCTACTTCTATAGAACAGACAATGTCTGGTTCTATAAGGCAAAGAGCAGAAGGGTTTGGATTAGAATATCTAACCACAAATGTATGGGATGTTGAAGATATGCTTACCTCTTTTGAAAAGGCAACTACGCTTGCGCGAAAAGATAAGAAGGCTGTTTTTCTTGAGGTAGATACCTATAGATTGTATTCTCACTCAAAAGGAGATGATAATAGATTTCCAGAAGAGATTCAGAAATACGAGGTAAAAGATATCTTAAATCAAGAAATAAATAAGAATGGTAGTGAGTTAGCTCCTGTACTTTTAGAGATTGAAAATACAATTAATGAAGCCGTAGAAAAAGCAGAACGCTCTTCTTATAATAAAACAAGTCCTGAAAAAGTACTACCTCAAGCAGAAATAGTTTATTCAAAATTAGAAATACTTTCTAGTGATAAAAGAATTAACGAATTAATTCATGACACTTTAAGAGGACAATTTGAGAAGGATTCTAAGACTATTATGCTAGGCGAAGACATAGAGTATGTGACTCCTTGGACATCATCTCCTTATGGAGGCGCCTTTAAAGTCTCAAAAGATTTAAGTGAACATTTTGAAAATGTAAAAAATACACCTATTTCAGAAGCTGCTATTACAGGAGTGGGTACAGGATTATCTATAGGAGGAATGTTGCCTATTATTGAAATTATGTTTGGAGATTTTATGACACTTACATTTGATCAGTTATACAATCATGCGTGTAAATTTCATAAAATGTATAATGGTCAGGTTTCAATACCTTTAATTATAAGAACTCCTATGGGAGGAAAAAGAGGATATGGTCCAACACATAGTCAGTCTTTAGAAAAACACTTTTTAGGGATTACAGATCTTTCTATTATAGCTCTTAATTATAGAGTGACGCCAGAAAAACTGTACAGTGCTGTCTTTACAGAAACCAATCCTACAATAGTTATAGAGAATAAAATATTATATACAAAGAGGATACGTACAGATGTGCTTTTGGGATATGAAGCACTGGTTAGTAATGAAAAATATCCAACTGTAAAAATAACACCTCAGAATAAGACACCAGACATAACCATTTTATGTTATGGAGAAATATTAGAAGATGTAGAAAAAGCAATAGAGCTTGCTTTTGAAGAAGAAGAAATTTTATGTGAGATCATATGTCCCTCGCAAATTAATCCTATACATATAGATCCTATTATAGCATCTATTACAAATACACAAAGTTTATTAACTGTTGAAGAGGGAACAAATATAGCTTCATATAGTTCTGAAATATCAGCGCGTATTATGGAGCGTAATATACATCTCAAATCTTTTGGAAGAATAGCAAATAATGAAATTATCCCTAGCTCATATACTTCAGAATTGAATGTTATTCCTAATATAAATTCAATTTTTGAAAAAATAAAAACAATCTATTATGCAAAATAATTTAGCCCCTATTGTAGTCAAAAAAGAAGGTGTAAGTGATGATTTTTATAAAATCATAGAATTATATGCTCATAATGGATCTTGGGTAGAAGAAGGGGACTTAATTCTTTGCTTTGAAACATCAAAAACAGCTATAGATATAGAAGCTCCAATAGGAGGATATGTTTTTTTTGATACAAATGAAAATGAGGAGATTAGTGTTGGTCAGACAATTGCTGTAATTTCAGAAAAAGAGAAGTTTTGTTATAATGATTGGTTTCGATTTGTAAATGGAACAACAACAAAAAGTGATATCGTTGAAGATATTACAGTAAAAATATCAAAACCTGCGCAACGATTAATTGATCAAAATAATATTGATATTGCTGTTTTTAATGGAGCTTTAATGATCACTAGAGAAGATGTAGAAAACTACTTGAGTAGTATACAAACATCACAACACTTGGATGATATTACAATAGATGAAAATAGTCTATTGATCTTTGGAGGCGGTGGCCATGCAAAAATGTGTATTGATGTATTAAAACAAACAAAAACACATAGCATTATAGGAATTGTAGATGATAATATAGCTGTAGAAACAGAAGTCCTAGATATACCTGTTATTGGAAATATTTTAATGATAGATAAACTTGTATCAAAAGGCTTAAAATATGCAGTATTAGGAGTGGGAGGTGTTTTGAATAAAGGAATTAGAAAAAAGATTTTTCTTTCTTTAAAAGAAAGTGGATTACAAGTTCCTAATATTATCCATCCATCTGCTTCTATAGAACCTTCTGTTACCTTAGGAGAAGGAAATCAGATTATGCAAGGAGCTATTATAGGAAGTAATGTGAAAATTGGAAACAATTGTATTATTAATTCCGGAAGTATTATCTCACATGATACTGTGATAGGAGATAATGTACATATTGCTCCAGGAGCTATTGTTGCAGGAGGTGTTGTCATTCAGGATGACACAATTATAGGAATGGGATCTACAATCTTTTTAGGAGTTACAATTGGTAAAAATGTAATTATCCAAAATGGGATTAATATATTTAACGATATAGAAGACAATAAACATATTAAAAAGGATATCTGGGAATAATAGATTCCGTTTTAATGCCTTATCATATTAAATGTATTCAGAAATCGAGGGATATTATTAAAAGGCATAACGGTATCCTACTCCAGCTCCAAAAAAGGTATCTTGATCATCATTAAAATCGGCACCAATATCAAAACTAAATACACCTATTTTTTCTACAGGTAATTGCGCTTGAAAATAGCTATAAATAAATTTTTCTCTTGGAGTTCTAGGACTTGAAAAAGTACCTAAGTTTTCTACATATGTTGCCTTTAATAAGTAATCTAGTTTCCAAAAACTACCAGAAACACCTAGATGATGAGCAATACTTCTATTATTTGTATTGACATCTACGCCTTCACTATTAGGAACTATATTTATAAAAGGGAGCCCTATCGTCCTTCCTTCATACGTCCATCCAGACCTATATGTTCCATTTATAAAGTAATTGTCACCTCCGCTTTGTTGTCCTCCATTTTGTACAGCTCTTGGGCGTCCACTTTGAGATACAGTTTGTACATACTCATATAGTATTGTTTTTATAAGCTTTGAAGAAGAGATAGGAGTGACAGAAATCCCCCATACGCCATCAGGAAAGTTATTAAGTTCTATTCCTGAACGGTCTTCAAATAAAGTTTGATAATACACATCAAAATCAAATATTTTAGAATTTCTTTTTTTATACGTCACACTATAAGACCCTAAGTGATTTCCTAATGCGTTTATTTGATCTCCAAAACTAGCATTTTCACCACCTCCGCTTCCTAGAAATATTTTTGCAAAATCAGAAAAACCATCAGGTTGGTCTCCTCGTAAAGGAGAAGATCCTCCCCATTGTGCCACATGTTGTAAACCTACTCGTAGACTATTATTTGTATTGAGGTCCCAGTTTATATATAAATTCTTGTAATGTACTCTTGTATTCTCTACAAAACGATCATCATTAAGCGCATAATGAGCAATAGCAGCATCAATAGAAAAATCTTTAAATACCTTAATTGGTTTTGCATTTTGAAGTAAAATACCTGGTAATGCTCTGGTATTAGAAGAAAATAAAATATTCCTACGTACTGTAGATAGTTGATAGGTGTCATCTGTAAAATCTTTAGAGCCTACAGTAATGTCTATCCATGTATTTTTAAAATTTGCATACAGTTCTGCACGCTGTACACTAGGGTCTATACCATTGCGAGCAACACCA
>CAYYSK010000002.1:0-44621 GCA_964474345.1 uncultured Flavobacteriaceae bacterium | reverse complement strand
CTTGCAGTGGTTTTGTGATGTAATAGATTTTCTAATGCATAATTCGGGTTAAAAATAAGATTGTATAGAATTATAAAGGCTCATTAGTTAACTAATGAGCCTTTATTTTTTAAAATAAGTTAAAAGAGATATTCTTTTATTAGTAATATGATATATACAAAAGAAGCCATAGCAAGAGTTTTTGCTATTATTTTTTTAAAAGTATTTGTTTCGTTTTTAGCTTTAATAATAGCATACATACTAGCAATCCCACTAAAAACACATATTATTAAAATAGCTATTAATAATACTGCTGGCACTTTGGTTTCCGTAAGTCTCTTTACTCCTTCTAATACGTTAATTGTAAGAAAAGATATCAAAGCAATAATTCCAAAATAGTAAGATCGCCTTGAATATGGGTTTTCTATGTCAAGTTTTGGCATTTTAAAAGATGTTATGATTTATAAAAACTCATCTCATCCATATATTGATATACCTCAACAGGAAGTAAAGGTTTTACATTTTTCTTGTTTTTTATTCCATTACGTATTGCTGTAGAAGAAATTTCCATAATAGGAGCCGCTACCTTGTGTATTTTAGAATGATCATCAAATTGTGTCTCTATAGTACCTTCTGAAATACGAGGATACACATAGAGTTTATGATTTTCAAGAATTACTTCATAATTTTTCCATTTATGAAAGCTTTTTAAATTGTCTTCTCCCATAATAAGACAAAACTCATACGAAGGGTATTTTTCTTGAAGATGTATAAGTGTATTTACTGTATAATTAGGTTGAGGAAGCTCAAATTCTATTGTATTTGCTTGAATCTTATCATATTCTTCTAAGGCTCTTTGTACCATTTGATAACGATGGTGATTATCAAGCAAGCTACTCTTCTTTTTAAAAGGATTATGAGGTGTAATCACCATCCATATTTTATCCAGATCACTATACTCAGCCATATGATTTGCAATAGCAAGATGCCCTATATGAATAGGGTTAAATGTTCCAAAGTATAATCCTATTTTCAATATTCTAATTATTTATATAAATTACTTTTTCTGTAGTGGTCGAGAAACAAATGATACTCTATTCCAACCATAGCGCATAAAATTTCTAATATTCTGATGATCTATACCTTCTGGATTTTTTAGTACGTCCTTCCTATAAAATTCTCCAAAACAAAAAAGTGTCTCTTCTTTAGAAAAATGTTGATCTTGTGCAAATGCAAAAATTTTACACGATCCATTATTTTGATTCTTCTCGTTGGTAATATCTCCATTTACAAACGCTGAAGGAATAAATGTATATAAAGTATCTATTATTGTTATTGTATCGGCAAATGCTAATGAAGACGGATCATTAGACAACTTTTCTTTGAATTCTGGTAGATTCATTACTACATCTATTTGTTAGTATATATTAAAAAAATAGTAAGTTCTATAACTATATTATTTTCTACTCCTCTTCCTCTTCATCTCTCCGTAAGGGGATTTTGATAAAATCTGCAACAAGTTCTTCTGCTTCTTCTAGTGCTTTCTCTAGATTATCATTAAGTATGATATGATCAAATTGAGGTGCTGTAGCAAGTTCTACAGAAGCTTTTGCTATACGCATATTAATTTTATCTTCATTCTCTGTTTTACGCTTCTTAAGACGAATCTTAAGTTCATCTATACTAGGAGGCTTTACAAATATAGCTAGTGTTCTTTTTGGAAATTTTCTTTTAATCCGTAATCCTCCAGCAACGTCAATATCAAAAATTACGTGTTTTCTCAAAGACCAGATTCGATGAACTTCTTCTTTTAATGTACCATAAAAATTTTCTGGATACACTTCCTCCCATTCTATAAAATTTTCATCCTTGATATGCTGTTTAAACTCTTTAAAAGATATATAGTAATAGTCTTTCCCGTGTTTCTCTTCTCCTCTAGGCTCTCGATTTGTAGCTGAGATACTAAATTCTAAATCAAGATCTTCTTGCTGTAATAAATGTCGTACAATAGTTGTCTTACCACTTCCCGAAGGTGCAGATAAAATAATAAGTTTACCTGAGTGTTCTTTTATTTTTGTCACGTTTTATTTCTAATTAAAGTACGTTAAGCATTTGTTCTTTGACTTTTTCTAATTCGTCTTTCATTTGTACAACAAGTTGTTGCATGGGTGCATAATTAGATTTAGATCCTATTGTATTAATCTCACGACCTATCTCTTGACTTATAAAACCTAATTTTTTTCCATTAGAATCATCCGAATTTAAAGCTTCTGTAAAATAATCTAGATGATTTTTAAGACGCACTTTTTCTTCTGTGATGTCATACTTTTCTAAATAATAAATAAGTTCTTGCTCAAAACGATTTTCATCAAGATCTACTTTGAGGTCTGCTACTGCTTTTTCCAATCTGATTTTTACTCCATCTAGGCGATCTACATCCATTACTACAACCTCTTCTAATAAGACTTGTAAATTCTTTATGCGCAATTCAAACTCTCCTTTTAAAGATGCCCCTTCATCAGATCTATATCTGTTTATTTCTTGAAGTGCTGTATCTAATGTTGTAACAATACTTTTATACTCATCTTCATTCATTTCCTCACGCTCTACTTTTAGAGCATCTGGAAGTCTTACAGCCATTTTTAATAATTCTACAGAATCACTATTTGCAACGTTTCCAAGCTGCCGCATATATTCCTTTACAATACCTTCATTTACCTTGGTGTTTGTATTTTCTCCTGTACTTTCTACATACAATGCAAAATCTACTTTTCCTCTTTCTAAAGATTTTGCTACACGATTACGCATAACAAGTTCTTTTTCTCTATAAGTAGATGGAATACGGGCATTAAGATCAAGGTTCTTACTATTAAGTGACTTAATCTCAATGGTGATTTTTTTTCCAGGAAGTTGTACGATACTTTTCCCAAAGCCAGTCATTGATTTTATCATATGACAAATATAACAGTTTTTGAGGTGAAGGATGTACCTAATATCAAAGGCTATTATGCTGAGTATTTCTTAATAAGACGTATTAATAATTCGTTTAAAAACTCTACGTCATACTCTCCTACACTAGCTTCGATATGATCATTACCAATACCACTATCATTTGTAATAAACACATACGTTCCGTTTGTGCTCATCGCAAAATAACGCAATAAAAACTCCGTAGGTTTATCTATACCACTTGCAGAGATAGGGATCACTTTTATTCCATTTTGAGCAGCTGTTGCTATTGTAGTGTGTAAATAATCGATCACTTGTGGATCATAATGTGGAGGTGCATCTAATAGTAAAAAAACAATACGTGTTCTTGCTTGAGTAGGCCATTGTAACTCATGTATTGCTTTACCAAGTCCTTCTTGTACTGCCTCTGGAAAATCACCTCCTCCTCCAGCGTTTTGTTCTTGAATAAAATCAATAGTTGTACTCAAGTTTGTCGTCATAGGAGAATTTCTAACTAAGTATAAATCTTCTTCATCTCTATAAAACACACTTGAAGTATATATATCTATTATTGGATTATCTTGAGTCACTCGTTCAATTACATTTTGTAAGTCTGCTTTTAAAAAAGAAATTTCATCAGACATAGATCCTGTAGCATCTACTACAAATGAAAGCGCTACAGTATTTGAAATTTGAGCAGATTCATTTAAAACAATTGTATTGATTCCTTGATCAAATAAGGTAATTTCTTGAGAGATTATTTCTCCATTTATCTCTATAGATATATCCTCTTCTTGTACTGATGTGGGTCCATCATATAAGCCTGCCCATAAAGTTGCTTTCCCAAAATTATCTGTATGCGCTTCCCAGACAGTATTTCCCGCTATTTTTAAATGTACAATAGCATCAACCAGAGGCTCTTCTTCTTGATTGTTAAGTTGTACATCTACTCTGTTTTTTGGATAAAATCCCCAATATCCTTGAGTTTGATTAAATTCTTCTTGTTCTAACAGACTATTCCAAAATGACCAATGATCGAGATCATTCCATTCTCCTGCAGTAATTAATCCTGCAGTTCCTTGATCGTTACCACTTCCTGAAGAATCCCCAACATCAGAACTACCCTCAGAAGAAGAACTTACAGCACCAGACTCAGAGTCTGCTGTACAACCTGTAAAAATGATACTTAAAACTATAAATAGTAAAGAATATAAACGTTGCATAATAGATTGTTTTATACTTCTAAGATGCATAAGAAGGCTAATGGTTGCTTATATGCTTTCGCGAAAGCGCATTCTTAACATAAACTTTACTTTATCTTGTCTTGCATATAACGTCGTACTTGATATTGCGCAAGTATTAATAGAAGAACTAATACTATATATCCTAGAGAAATCGCATATCCCCATTTTACAAAAAACATGCCGCCACAAAACACAAAAAGAAAGATTGCATATAAAGCATATTTTTTTGCAAGAAATGCATATGCTTTATCCCAAGTATCTTGATCTCTAGACCACCATTGAGGTGTTTTTGATATAAATGCATTATCAATAGAAGGTGGAGAAAATCGTACTACTCCATAAGCAATGAGAGCTATTAAAGCAGGTGCAAACGTTGTCAATATAACTGTTGTATTCATGACCTTTTATTCCCGTTTTTATCAAAATGCTTATTCAATTCTTTTTCGGTATTCCAAACAGAAATTCCAAGACCTATAAGCAATACTCCCATTTGTATCATCATTTTAAATGGTATATCAAAAAATAATAGAAGTACACTTATTCCCATTGTAAAAAGGGCAACCCGCCAGAAATCTTTTGCATTTTGTTTATTGGCAAAATCCCATACTTCTTGATTACACATAGATCGTCTTGTACGGTATCCGTATAAGTGATTGATTTCTTTTGGTGGTTTCTTTACATAATAATAGGCTAAGGATAGAAACAAGAAACCTATCAGTAAAAGAACACTATTTTCTATGTCCATAAGTGCCTTAATTATTCAATATAAAACTACAATAGAATTATTTTATACGTTTAATTTTGATATTACGATACCATACCTTATCACTATGATCTTGTAATCCAATATGACCATTTTGATATTTTCCAAAACCTTTCCAATCTGCAAATTTTGAATTTGCTACCATAGCATCCCATTTTTCTCCGTGAACTGGAAACGTATACATCTCCGTTCCATTCATGGTTACTTTTCCTAGGTTGGTTTTATGATTTACTTCTAGAACAACTGCATTCCACTCTCCTGCTGGCTTTACGATAGTATCCATAGGTTCGATCATATCATACAGCGCTCCCGCTCTATGTAACTTACCTCCTACGTTTGCATCTGGATGTTTTGCATCATCTAATACTTGTATTTCTGGACCTGTTTCATAAGCTTCTCTGTATTCTGAAGATTCATAAACTCCCCAAAAAATACCGCTATTACCTGCTTCAGAGATCTTCCACTCCAATGAAAGTATAAAATTCTCATAGGTGTCTTTGGTGATGATATTTTTACCTCCTTGTTCTCCAGGAGTAAATGCCATAGTGCCATCTACGATAGTCCATTCAGAATGCATCGTTTCAGAACCATATCCTCTCCATTCGTCCATAGAAGTTCCATCAAATAAAGTAATCCAATCTGATGCTGTATGGCTTATCTCTTTAACTTCTGTCTTTTCTACTTCAACTTCTTGAGTCTTTGTCTCTGCATTCTGTTTGCAACTACACATGGCAAGTACTACAGAAAGTATAATTAGCTTTTTCATTGTTTTTATTTTAAAGTCCTAATATCTTTTTAAGTAATTCTTTATCTACATCGGCTCCTGCAAAGTCATCAAATCGCTTTTGTGTTGCTTCTATAATATGATTTGCAATAAATGGCGCGCCTTCTCTAGCTCCTTGTTCTGGACTCTTCACACAACACTCCCATTCCATAACAGCCCATACATCACAGCCATATTCTGTAAGCTTTGTAAAGATAGTTTTAAAATCTATCTGTCCATCTCCTGGAGAACGATATCGTCCTGCCCTATCTTGCCAATCGCTATATCCTCCAAAAGTTCCGCGTTTCCCATCAGGTTTGAACTCTGAATCTTTTACATGAAATGCTTTTATAAAGGAATGATAGTGATCTATATACTCGATATAATCCAATTGCTGTAATACAAAATGACTTGGATCATAAAGTATGTTTACACGCTTATGATTATTGGTAGCTTCCAAGAATCGTTCAAAGGTAACTCCATCATGTAAATCTTCACCAGGATGAATTTCATAAGCCACATCTACTCCGTTTTTGTCATATTCATTAAGTAAAGGCATCCATCTTTTTGCTAGTTCTTCAAATCCCATTTCTACAAGTCCTGTAGGACGTTGTGGCCATGGGTGCATCGTATGCCATAATAGAGACCCGCTAAAAGTAGCACTTACATTCAAACCTAAATGTTTACTTGCTCTAGCTGCACTAATCATTTGTTGACGTGCCCATTCTGTACGTTTTTTAGGATTGTTCTTGCAATCGTCTGGGGCAAAATTATCAAACATCAAATCATACGCAGGGTGTACCGCAACAAGCTGACCTTGTAAATGCGTAGAAAGTTCTGTGATTTCAAGACCATACTCATTGATCTTACCTTTAAGTTCATCACAATAGGTTTTGCTTTTTCCTGCTTTTGTCAAATCTATTAGTCTACTTTCCCAAGTAGGAATTTGAATCCCTTTATATCCTAAATCTGCTGCCCATTTACACAATCCATCTAATGAATTAAACGGCGCTTTATCATCCATAAATTGCGCAAGAAATACCGCAGGTCCTTTTACTGTTTTCATACTATTCTTTTCATTCCCAAGAAGGTGGGAATCTATTTTATATCCGTACTTTGACTATGCTAAGCATAGACTTAGACGAGAATCTTATTAATCTTTTATCTATTCTCTTTATACGCTTTCGCGAAAGCGTATACATTAACTTTCTAATGTCACCCATACATTCCCATCACGATGAGACTGTACAGTTTTTTCTATAAAGTTCATCCCACGAACACCATCTATCATACTAGGGTATTCACCTTCATGAAATTTTTGGCCTCGTATAGCTTTTGCAACACCTTTATAAATATTACCCATCGCATCAAATATACCTTCAGGATGTCCTGGAGGAAGTTTGGTCCCATCTAATGAAAACTCACTATTATATCCATGTCCTGGTTTTAACACACGTAAAGGTTGTCCTTCTTCCAACAAATACAGATAATTTGGGTTTTCTTGTTCCCATTTTAATGCTGCTTTTTTACCATATATAGCTACGGTGAAATTGTTTTCTTCTCCTGTAGCTATTTGACTAGATCGAAGCACTCCTTTTGTATATTCTCCTAAACGAAGTAATACCGTACCATCAATATCCATTTGATTATCTGCATACAAGTGGTTTAAATCTGCCAGAATAGATTGCACTTTTTGTCCCGTTACATATTCTAGCATTTGATATGCATGTACCCCTATATCTCCCATACAACAGCTAATTCCTGATTTCTCAGGATTCAAACGCCATGTAGTAGCACGTTGCTCTTCATCATGTATTAATGGATTGATCCATCCTTGATAATATTGTGCATCTACTTTTTGAATAACTCCTATCTCTCCATTGGCAATCATCTGTTTCATTTGACGTACCATAGGATAGCCTGTATAGGTGTGAGTCAATCCAAATACATTTCCATTTTTCTGTTGTATGGCTTGTAATTCCAATGCTTCTTGATAACTCATGGTCATTGGCTTCTCACAAATCACATGAAAACCAGCTTCCAATAGCTGTTTTGCCATCGAGAAGTGTAGAAAGTTAGGTGTTAGTATTGAAAATACTTGAATACGATCTTCTTTAGGTCGCGCTAATTCTGCAGCGATCATATCATCTAGATTTGCATGAATACGATCTGTTGAGATACCTATTTCTTTTGCGAAAGCAATACTCACATTCACATCAGGATTAAACACTGCACTTGTAAGTTGATACGCATCAAACATACTTGCAGCTACTCTATGCAATACCCCAATTAAACTATCACCACCGCCACCAAGGACACCCCATTTTATTTTGTTACTCATACTATTCTTTTACTTCTATTTTTTCATTCTTAAATGCTACTAAGAAAAATAATAATACCGCTCCAGCAATTCCTGCAGGAAGCACCCATATTCCAAACCAGTTATGACCACCTTCTGCAATAGCATTAAGATCTGTAATATATCCTGCTAAACGGAAGCCTATTAACATCCCTAAACCATAGGTAGCTAATGTGATGAGTCCTTGAGCTGAACTTTTAAATTTTTCTCCTGCTTTAAAATCTGTATAAATTTGTCCCGATACAAAGAAAAAATCATAGCAAATCCCATGAAGGATAATTCCGAAAATAAGCATCCATGTGTTTTCTCCTGCATCTCCATATGCAAATAATAAGTAACGTACTACCCATGCTATCATACCTACAAGTAAGGTTGTTTTAATTCCGTATTTCTTTAAAAATATAGGTAGTAATAGCATAAATGCTATTTCAGACATTTGTCCAAAGGTCATTTTTCCTGCAGCACCTTCCATTCCTAATTCATTTAGGTATTGATTTGCATGCTGATAATAAAACGCTAGTGGAATACAAATTAAAATAGATGCAATAAAAAAGACTAAGTATTTTTTGTCTTTTAGCATTCCTAACGCATCAAGTCCTAATATATCACGAACTGTTACTTTTTCAGACTTGTCTACTATTGGTGGTGTATCTGGAAGTGTAAAACTAAATATTCCTAATAAAGCTGCTGCTCCAGCCGCCATCATAAATGTATTTTGGAGTACATTGTCAGATTCCCAAGAAAGAAAACCTATTACAAGTCCTGCTACAATCCACCCTACAGTTCCCAATACACGAATAAGCGCAAAGTCTTTTGCAGGGTCTTTCATTTGTCTGAAAGCAACTGAATTCACTAATGCTAGTGTAGGCATATATAAAATCATATAGATTAATATATAAGGATAAAATGCCTCAAAGTTATCTGATGTTCCTGCCATATACAATAATCCTGCTCCTACTAAGTGCAAAACACCAAGTATTTTTTGTGCAGAAAAATAACGATCTGCGATCAAACCAATAATAAATGGAGCTACAATAGCTCCAATAGATTGTGTCTCATACGCCATTGCCATTTGTCCTCCTGATGCACTAAATGATTTTGCAAGAAAAGTTCCCATAGTCACAAACCATGCTCCCCAAATAAAGAATTCAAGGAACATCATAATGGATAATTGTATTCTAGTTGATACTTTCATACTATTTTATTTAAGGTTTTGGATTGATTTTTCTACCAATGCTTTGGTTAGTCTAATGCCTTCTTTAGGATTCTCTAGATCTCCCTCATATTCAGTTCCTATATATCCTTTAAAGCCAGAGTCTTTTACAATTTGTAGTAAGCGACCATAGTCTAACTTTGTTTCATTACCTGCTTCATCAAAGTTATACGATTTTGCTGAAACCCCTTTGGCATATGGCATTAACTCCATGGTTCCTTTATAGGTGTCATATTCTTCTACACATGGTGCTCCCCAACGTTCTCCTCCTTCACGTTTTACACAAAAATTACCAAAATCAGGAAGTGTCCCAACAGTTTCCATATTTACTTCTTTCATCACTGCTGCTAGCTTTGCTCCGTCACTAGACCAACCACCATGATTTTCGATAATTACATGTACGCCTACTTCTTTTCCATATGTACCTAACTCAGACAGCGAAGCAACTGATAGTTGATGCCATTTTTCTGGATCTAATTCTCCAAAGAGGTTTGCTCTTACAGAATGTGCTCCCATAAGTTTAGCAGCATCCATCCATATTTTATGGTTTTCTATAGCTTCTTTCAGTTTTTCAGGATTTGGATCTGCAAGTTCCCCAGCATGATCTACCATAATAAGTACATTCTCCATTTCTGCTTGTTTACTTATTTCAAAAAGTTTACTAGCAAGAGTCATTACACGCTCTCTATAATTATCTCCCGTTTCAAGAACAGAAGGGTATAACTGTGTCACATATTCTAGTCCTGTAAATCCTAACTCTTTTGCTATGGGAGCAAAATCCATAGGATCCATAGATCCATCTCTAAAAGGTCCATTCAAAGACCATTGTGCTAAAGAATGCTTGTAATCATTGTTTTTTGTCACAACTTCAGTTTTTTGTTCTTCTTTTACAGGAGTATCCTCCTCTTTTTTCGTGTCATTTTTACAAGAAACAAGGACAAATACGCATACTAATGCAATCGTAAAATAATTTTTCATGGAGATCTAATTAATTAAGGCCGTACTACAACGTTTTCGCTTGCGATCAACTGTTAAATCTACGGTTTGACTAAGTTAGTCTTTTTTTAAAATTGACAAAAAACAACTTAAAATTTATATATTTGGTAATATAGATCACAATATTTTTTCATTAATACATATTATAGTGAATACAGTTACAGAAAACGGAATGTACGACGCGATTGTCGTAGGATCAGGTATCAGTGGTGGATGGGCTGCCAAAGAACTATGTGAAAACGGGTTAAAAACACTCGTTCTCGAGAGAGGTCGTATGGTAAAGCACATAGAAGATTATCCAACAATGCAAGTAGATCCTTGGGATGAAAAATTCAAAGGAGAAAATACTCGTGAAGTAGAAGCTCGTTATGAGAAACAATCACGCACAGGATACGTACATAAAGCCGAGCGTCGTCACTTTTTTGTAGATGATATAGATCACCCTTATAATGAAACAAAACGTTTCGATTGGATACGTGGATATCATGTTGGAGGTCGTTCTATTATGTGGGGAAGACAGAGTTATCGTTTATCTGACATCGATTTTGAAGCAAACAAGAAAGAAGGAATCGCTGTAGATTGGCCTGTACGTTATGCAGATATAGCGCCTTGGTATGATAAAGTAGAAGATTATATTTCTGTAAGTGGTGAAAAACTAGGTCTAGAAGTATTACCTGACGGGAAGTTTAGTCCGCCTATGGAATTAAACTGTGTCGAAGAAGTTCTTAAAAAGAACATGGCAGAAAATTATAAAGACGGACGTCTACTTACTATAGGACGTGTTGCACATATTACTGGTGCCAAAACATATGATGGTCGTTCTGCGTGTCAGTTTAGAAATAGATGTATGAGAGGATGTCCGTTTGGAGGGTATTTCTCAAGTAATTCATCTACACTTCCTGCAGCTGAACGTACAGGAAATATGACACTTCGCCCTTTTTCTATTGTAACAGAAGTTATGTATGATGATAAGACTGGTAAAGCAACAGGGGTTAGAGTTACTGATCAAGAGACTATGGAAAAGCTTGAGTTTAAAGCAAAAGTAGTTTTCTTATGTGCATCTGCTATCGCAAGTGCGAGTATTTTAATGCAATCTAAAAGTGATCGTTTCCCTAATGGAATGGGTAATGACAGTGGTGAGTTAGGACATAATTTAATGGACCATCACTTCAAAGCTGGAGCTACTGCAAAATGGGATGGTGATAAAGACAAATATTATAAAGGACGACGTCCTAATGGTATCTACATTCCTAGATTTAGAAATATTGGCGGAGAAACTGAGCAAGCTACTTTCAAAAGAGGATATGGATACCAAGGAGGTGCTGGTCGTGGAGATTACCAACCACAAATTGCAGAAGCAGGTTATGGAGCAAATCTTAAAAAAGCAATTCAAGAGCCAGGAGGATGGACTATTGGACTTATGGGCTTTGGAGAATGTCTTCCATACCACGAGAATAAAATGACTCTAGATTACAACGATCTCGATAAATGGGGACTACCTAAAGTAAACTTTGATGCAGAGTGGAAAGAAAATGAATGGGAAATGCGTAAGGATATGATTGCAAGTGCAAAAGATATGCTTAAAAAAGCTGGTTTTAATGACATCCAAACGATGGATGATCCAAGTGCTCCTGGAAATGGTATTCATGAGATGGGCACTGCTCGTATGGGTCGCGATCCTAAAACGTCTGTTTGTAATGGTAATAATCAATTACACGCAGTACCAAATGTTTATGTAACTGATGGAGCATTTATGACTTCTGCAAGTTGTGTAAATCCTTCACTTACATATATGGCATTTACGGCACGTGCTGCAAATCACGCTGCCGATCAATTAAAAAAAGAAGCATAAGATGAATAGAAGACAAGTACTTAAAAATTTAGGATTAGGAGCAACAGCACTTGTAGCAACACCTGCCGTATTAAGTTTATTACAGAGCTGTTCAAATGAACCTGAATTTATTCCAAATTTTGTAACTAAAGGAGAAGGACATGCACTACGTCGTATAGTAGATCTTATTATTCCATCTGACGATGCTATACCAGGAGCTGTAGATGTAGGTGTACATGAGTTTATAGATAATTTCTGGAACGAAGTTATTCCTGAAGCAGGAAAAGCACAAGTTCAGATGGGATTTAAAGGACTCGCTGAAGAATTCAAAAAAACATTCTCAAAAGAATTAGAAACTGGAAAATCTGAAGAGTTTGACCAATTACTAGGAAAATATCTTGCCGTAAGCAAAGAAGAGCAGAAAGGATATGATAAACGTTTTGGAGAGTTTTACCAAGCGTTTGTCAAAGATCCAAGCACTACTTTAGATAGTGACCTTGCCTGTAATCAATTATTTGGCCAATTAAGAGGTATGACTATTTGGGGGTGGAAAACGTCTGAAGAAATAGGAGAAAATGTACTTGCATATGATCCTATACCCGGACAACAAATAGGTTGTCTTCCATTAAGTGACGCTACAAAAGGAAAAGCATATTCTTTATAATGTAAAGAAAGATCATATTGTAATTCTTGTTTTCTAAGCCCTAAAAGAAAACAAAAAATGACATATATTTATTGATTAAAGGGCTAATATCTAATAGATGAAACGAAGAAAGTTTATTCAAAAAGGAGCCTTAACGGGCTCCTTTTTGTCATTAGGAGGAATATCATTACAAGCTATGGCAACAACTGCAGATAATTCTGCTTTCGCAAAAGCAGAAACAGCAAAACACAATTTCAATTTAAACTATGCACCCCATATAGGTATGTTTAAAGAACATGCTGGTGAAGATCCTGTTGCACAGTTGGAATTTATGGCTGCACAAGGATTTACTGCTTTTGAAGACAATGAAATGCGTAATCGACCTATAGCTCAACAAGAAGCCATGGCAAAAACCATGGAAAAACATGAAATGATCATGGGCGTTTTTGTAGCACATAAAATCTACTGGACAGAACCTAATCTTGCTAGTGGTAAACAAGCTTGGCGTGATGAGTTTCTTACAGATATTAAAAACTCTGTTGCTGTAGCTAAACGTGTAAATGCACAGTGGATGACAGTTGTACCCGGTCATGTAGATTTACGACTAGATAATGATTATCAAACGACAAATGTCATAGAAACACTCAAACAAGCCAGTGCTATTCTTGAACCACACAATATTACCATGGTTCTTGAACCATTAAATTTTAGTGATCATCCTGGATTATTCTTAACAGAATCTCCACAAGCCTATCAAATATGTAAAGCGGTGAATAGTCCATCTTGTAAAATACTTTATGACATCTATCATCAACAAATTCAAGAAGGAAATTTATTACCTAACATAGAGAAGTGTTGGGATGAAATCGCTTATTTCCAAATAGGAGATAATCCTGGACGTAACGAGCCTACTTCAGGAGAGATTAATTATAAAAATGTGTTTAAATACATTCATAGTAGAGGTTTTAATGGAGTATTAGGAATGGAACACGGAAACTCTATAGAAGGAAAAGTTGGAGAGCAACGTGTGATAGATGCGTATATAGAGAGTGATCAGTTTTTGTAGGTGTTATAATTTGAAAAATAGAAAAGCTCAGTATTACTCAACAATAAACTTTCCTTTCATAAGACCTGAATGTCCTGGGAAACTACAGATAAAATCATAGGTCCCAGCAGCAGGTGCTGTAAATGTAACTGTAGTAGATTGTCCTCCACCGATCATTTTTGTATGTGCGATCACCTCTTTTCCTCCGTCAGGAATCCAATCTGAATCTTTTCCAGCAGAAGCAGCGCTTGCAGAGAATATTGGAATAGAAGTTCCTTGTTTTAATAAAACAACATTATGCCCCATAATTCTAATATCACCTTTACCTATATGGCGTAATGTAAGTGTTACTTCTTGACCTGCTTTTACTTTGAGCTCTTTTTTATCAAATTGCATCAGGTCATTCCCTGTGATTGCAAGATGTATTTTAGAATCATCTGTTTTTGACTCTGTTTTTGAACCTCCTATTTTAACTGATTCTTTTTCTTCTTTTTTATCTCCACCTCCACAACTTACTAATAATCCAATAAGTGCAAAAGTAGCTAACACACGTATGACCTTCATTGTCGTCTCTTTTTAAGTAAACCTCTAATATAAGGCATAACGACGTTTTTTACTTCATATATTTCTCAAAAAATTCTAAAGTTCTTTGCTCATTATAATAAAATCCTCCAGAAAGATAAAAACCCACATGTCCTCCATGCTCAGGAGTCTCTAAAAAAAGATATTTGCTGCTTTTTGCTACTTCATAAGGATAGCAATCACCATGCAGGAAAGAATCATTTTTGGCATTTAAAATAAAGGTTGGAATTTTTATAGATGATAGGTATTTAAAACTACTAGCTTTCTCATAATAATCCAATGCATCTTTAAATCCATGAGCAGGAGCTGTGTATACATCATCAAAATCTTTAAGGGAATGTATTTTTGAATATATTTCTAAAGACATTTGATCTGGGAACTGCTTCATTTTCTTGCGATATTTCCTTTTTAAATCTAGTAAGAATGAAGTACGGTACACAATATTTTCTTTGTGAGTAAGCTGTTCCAATGAAGCTTTTAAATCAATAGGAACTCCTATTGTAGATGCTGCTTTAACAATCTTAGGAATATCTTTATTTTCTCCTAAATACTTAAGAAGCGCATTCCCTCCTAAACTCACACCATACAAAAACATACTTGTATATGTATCTCTTAATGCAATTGACTTAATTATAAAACGTATGTCTTCGGTTTCTCCACTATGATAAGATCGATACAATCTATTTTCACTTCCACTGCATCCTCTAAAATTTACTGCTGCAACAGCATACCCATTTCTATTCAATAATTTTGCCATCGCCAGCATGTAGGTACGTTGCGCATCACCTTCAAGCCCATGAAAGAGAAGGGCTACATTCTTTTTTTGCTTTCGCGAAAGCGGAAACGACCAATCTATATCTATAAAATCGCCATCTGGCAAATCAAAACGTTCTCGTTTTTGATGTACTCCTTGTACTTGCCTAATTTTTGCAGAATATATAGTAGAAAAATGAGTGTTTTTAAATACTCCTTGAGTAGTAAAACCAGATGTAAGTAATGGCATTAATAAAATGATATGATCTTGTTAGAGTAGGATAAAAATACGGATTTGAAATACAGCAATCAAAGTCTCTGCCCTTCACTTTTACAAATCTTTAATATCATAAATTTTTCTAAAATTCAATTTTGAAACAATCGTTTCAAAATAAACTACCTCGGGGTATTAAACCTTTTGGCGGCGCCAATCAAGATAAAGTCATTGCTAAAGCCAAAGAAAAATATCAAAACTTTAAAATAAATACATTATGAAAAAATTAGAAAATAAAGTTGTCGTAATTACAGGAAGGAATTCAGGTATAGGGTTTGCAACTGTACAACGCTTTTTAAAAGAAGGAGCAAAAGTAGTTTTTCAGGTAGAAGGCAAGAAACTTTAAATGAAGCATCTTCACAACTACAAGGAGGTTTTAAAGCAGTGCTTTCTGATCAATCTAATCCTTTAGATAGCAAGCATCTTATCGAAGAAGTTCTAGCTACTTATGGGGAAATTGATGTTCTCTTTGCAAATGCTGGGGTAGCACAATTTGCTCCTTCAGATCAAATCACAGAAGATTTTTTTGACAATCAATTCAATACAAATATTAAAGAACCTCCCCTTATAGTAAAAGAAGCAATGCCAAATCTTAGTGAGGGTGCTAGCATTATTTTTAATACTTCTATTGTTCATCAAAAAGGATTTGAAGGTGCAGGAGTATATAGAGCTACAAAAGGTGCTTTACGCTCATATGCACGTGTTTTAACAAGTGAATTAGCTCCTAGAGGGATACGTGTCAATAGTATTGCTCCAGGATCTATAGGAACACCTATTTACAGTAAAATGAATGGCATGACAGAAGAGCAAGTTCAAGAAATGGGAGCTAGTTTTGCACAAGGTGTTCCTTTAAAACGTTTTGGAGAAGTTCGTGAAATTGCAGGAGCTGCTGCTTTTCTTGCTAGTGATGACGCCAGTTATGTAAACGGTATTGAACTTGAAATAGATGGGGAATGAGCCAGATATAATCACTTTCTTATTACTATTAATAAGGCCTCCCAAAAGAAAGGCTTTTTTGTATATACTCAATTAAAGTCAAAAAAAGTTGAACATGAAGATACCGATTGGTATCTACAATGAGTACTATGGAAAAATTAGCACTAAAACTTATGGAGTTATATCTTAATGCGACAGTCATTTTCCCAAAATATAATAGAGAGTTCTTATTCAAATTACTTTGTAAAGTAAAAACTCCAACTTTAACCTGAATTATGCATTAGAAAACCTATAACTATTTCTTTTTTTGAAACAGGTTCGACAATATTTCTTCCTACATCCAGAAAAACAAAAGTCGCATTACATACTTGGGGTTTAGGATCTAAAAAAATAATGTTCTTACACGGTTGGAAAAGTAATAGTAAACAATGGCAACCTTATGTAGAGCAATTAGATTTAAACGAGTATATCATTTATGCTTTAGATGCTCCTGCTCATGGAGCTTCTCAAGGTAATCACCTTAATGTAGAATTCTACAGAGAATCTATTCAGATTGCTGTAGATCATATAGGAAATATAGATTGCGTTATATGCCACTCATTAAGTTGTCTATCTACTAGTTATGCTTATTTATTAAATCAAAACATTCCCATAGCTTCTTATATAATTATGGGTGTTCTTTCTGGAGTAGATGCTATTTTGATTTACTTTAAGGATATGCTTTCTCTTTCTCAAAAAGCAATAAAAAATCTACGTATAAAAATAGATAATGTGCTCCATTTACCTTTTGACGAAGTAACTTTGCAGCAGTTCTTTAAAAAGTGAATAAACCTTGTTTAGTCATCCATGAAACATCAGGTATTATTACTCCGATTGCTCCTATTAAGGTTGCCATTGAGCATCTACCTCACATAGATCGAGTATATACAAATGATCAAGATCATATGCTTAAAGAACAAGAAACAATTGATATTATTAAAGAATTTTTAAAATATAAAACTGTAAACAATTATGTACTTTAAAGAATTTGACGTTAGATGGAGTGATATAGATGCCAATAGACATCTAGCAAATAGCGCTTATGTAAATTTTATGAGTCACACACGTATGGGTTTTCTTATTGAAAATGGATTAAGTCAGAAAGAAATGATCATCCATAATATTGGCCCTGTGGTTTTTCATGAGCAATTGTTCTTTTTTAAGGAAGCTTTTCAAGGAAAACCTATTCGCGTGAGTTTTGAATTAGGAGGAAACAGCCTTGATGGTATGTTCTTTAAGTTTGTACATAATTTTTATGACCATAAAGGTCGTAATATAGCTAGAGGAACGATGCAGGGTGGATGGATTGATCTTACTACACGAAAATTACGAGGTCTTCCAGAAGTTTTAATGCCAATGTTAGAAAACGCACCTAAAACTCCAGATTATAAAGCACTTACTAAAGGAGATATGCGAGCTCATGGGCAAGCTCCTATTCACTTAGAAGAATACATTTGAGTTAAAAATAAAAAGTCTCAGCGATGCATCATAAACAATGTATAGCTGAGACTTTATTTTATTTATTCACTAGGTATATTGTAAAAGAACTGTTCTTTTACAATTTTTCCATCTTTTACTTCATATACTGCAATCTCTGAAGATTGAGAACGTTGCCCACTTGGTTTATGTGTTGTATCCATATCAAAACGTACAGAGAACCAATTATCTGCTACAATAGGTTCGCTTACGGAGCTATTATGTACCTCAAACGTTTCTTCCCACCAAGTTCCTTTTTGAGCAACAGCTTCCATTCCTTGTACTTCTTCCATTTGAGCTCCTTTAGGTTCTATACTCACAATATCTGGACTATACAGATTTTGGTAACAATCTTTATAATTTCCTTCATTACACCAATGCACTAATTTTTCTGCGATTTCTTTGGTTTCCATATGATTATGATTTTAATACTGAATTAGAATACTTTATGATTTTGTTTAAAATTACTTCATACTAAAATATAATCCAAGGCTTTAATGTTAAACAAACACTATTAAATGTTACATTTTTTAGTAACTTCAATGATAATTAATCACTAAAAACAACATGTTTTATGGATGATTTAGCCTTAATATTTTAGCATTACTTGCTACTGCATCGTCTCTTGTCATAGGGTTTATATGGTATGGTCCATTATTTGAAAAGGCTTGGATGAAAGAATCAGGCATGACTGAAGAAAAAGTAAAAGAAGGTAATATGGCACTTATCTTTGGATTAAGTTTTGTTTTTGCTTGTTTTCTATCAATCATTATGTGGGCACAAGTTCTGCTGATAGGTGGAGGTGGAGAAGAAACCCATGGACAAGATCCTTATCTTACCTTTAAACACGGTTCTTTTTATGGAGCATTAATGGGTCTTTTTGAATTCTTCCTGTTCTAGGAACTATTGCTTTATATGAACGTAAATCTATAAAGTACGTTCTCATTGTGGTAGGGTATTGGGCCGTAACTTTAGCAATTATCAGAGGTATTGTTAATGTCTGGTTATAAGAATAAAAGTTTTACAGTAAAAGGAGTATGTTGTTTATACGCTTTCATCTTGATTTGTCTTACAAGTGGCTTAAATAGCAACGTTGCTACCGTTCTTCGATGTCTTACATAACAAGTAAGATTTTCGGGCACTGCACCTAATGTACTTTTGATTTCTGAAGATGTTCTTCCAAAATTAACCTCTGTTGCATTTAATCTAATTCCCAAACGAACATAATCATTTAATATCCTAGGGTATATAGATAGTTCTTTATTGTAAGTATAATCTATTCCTATAAAGTGTGCGTCAATCCTATTATTTACTTTAAAAGCTGTTGAAAATCCCACCATACGATCTTCATACCAGTAAGTATTTATGAGTACGCTTTCGCGAAAGCGTATTTTTAATAATCTATAGGTTTCAATTTCCAGATCAATCGTTTTAAATAAAGCTCTATCTGTAATATTGCAATATAATTGTTGCAACTCTTTACGATATTTTTGAATATCATCTGCCTCAAATAGCTTGACAACCAAGGATTCACTTTTCTTATCTGCTTTATTTATTTTAACGCGATACTTTGATCTTAATGATGATTTGTATATGTCAAAATCTGCCCATTCTTTTTTTATCGCAAGACGCATATTAGGTTCTACAGCAAAAGGTTGAAATTGATGTTTTTCAATTACAGAAATTTCAGGAACATCCCTATCTATAAAATCTTTAAAGAAAAATACTGAAGCCTTTTCGTTTGTACGTAATAATTTAATTTCCTGAGCAACTTTCTTATATATAGACTCAGGAGTTACTCCTTCTTTTATATAAACACCATAATTTCCACTTAAAAAAACATTGCCGCATACAATCGTATTTATTTTACGAGCACTTAAATAGCATTGTAAAGAGTGAGCTATACGTTTTGAAAACGGAAGGTGTTCTTGAGCATTGTCTATAGCAACGCTCATACGCTGCAAAATGGCTAAGGAAATGATATCTCCTCTCTCTTTAAAAACTAGATAGCAATATTCTATTTTAGAATTTGCTTGTTCAAAAGCATTCAGAAAACCTTTAGAAAAATAGAAGGTATCTTCACATTCTAAAACAGAAAATATAAGATCTGGAATATCTTGTAATGCTGTGTAATATGTTACTTCTAATCTACTCAATAGCAGATCCTTTACGTTTTGTACTTAAATAAACTCCTAAGAAAATTAATGCTGCTGCAAAAATACGTATCCCTGTGAGGGTATCTGCCCCTAAGATAATAGCTACAAGTGTTGCTAATAACGGTTGAAGATAAATAAATGCCCCAATAGTAGATGGTCTCAGTGTACGTAATGCAAATACATTAAATAAGTATGTGAGATAGGTGGTTCCAACGACTACAAAAATCATTACTCCAATTACTGATCCTGGCAATGTAGTCCATTGTACTTCCATAAATTCAGGTAATGCGACTGGTAAATTTGTGAAAACAGCTATTAAAAAGAACCATTTCATTAATGTAATAGAAGAATACTTTGCAGTAAGTGGTTTTACTATAATTAAATACACAGAATATGCCGTTGCGTTTATTATAAATAAGATGTTTCCTAAAGGTATATTAGGGGCATTTTCTTGTGTTTTTACTCCAAAAAGAATTAAAACGAGCGCACCTACTAATCCTATGCCAATACCAGAACCTTTAAACCAAGTAATTTTTTCTTTTAAGAAAATTGCAGATAATACCAATAAGATAACGGGTGATAGTGTAATAACGACACTACTGTTTATAGGAGTAGATAAAGCTAACCCTTTAAAAAACATAAGCATATTGATAGTCATTCCAAACAATGCACAAAGGACAATGCGCATCCAATCTTTGCGGTCTATTTTTTCTTTTGGAAAAAACAAACTTGTAATCCAAAACAAAAGTGCTGCTCCCAAAACCCTAAGCATTATAAACCCAAAAGGTTTGATATATGTAGGCATTAAATCTTTTGCGAGTGTATGGTTAACACCATAAATAAAACTAGCTCCAAAGGCTGCTAATAAGGCTAAGTGACGCTTACTCATTCTATTTAAAAGCTTCTACAGCTTGTGCTACAATCTTTTTACTATTTCCTACAAAAATAGCATCATTTACAATCATCACTGGTCGTTTTAAAAAAGTGTAGTGTTCTAAAATTAGGTTTTTATAATCCTCTTCGTAGAGTGTTTGTTCATTTAAATTACGTTGACGATATAATTGTGCTCTTTTACTAAATAAAGCTTCATAACTTCCAGTTAAAGCATGCATAGCTTCAAGTTGATTCTGTGTAATCGTTTCTGTTTTTATGTCTTGTAATTCTACATCATTACTCGGATTGATTTCTTTTATAATACGTTGACATGTATTACAGGTAGAGAGATGGTATATTTTTTTCACAATGAAATAGCTATATGAGTTATCATCACAAAATTCGTTCATTCTATTATGAAATAAGCTACTTTTAATAAAAAATTCACATCATGCTTTACGACTTTGATATTTGTCAAAAAAACAGACAATTGCTTATATATGGTCTCTCTGGAGAAGGTATTCAAGTACCAAAACATATTATTGATCTCTATAAGAAAGAAACCAAACCAGAAAACCTTGCAACTACAAAAGAAATACAAGAGATACATCTTTACTATTTTCAATAATAAAACAACTAAAGAAAGATTATAATGATGGAATTTTCACATCATTTAAAACATATGCTCTAAGCATCAGTGGAGGTACGCTTCATAAAGTGGAAGATGCTATTGCTTTTAACCCGAATTATGCATTAGAAAATCTATTACATCACAAAACCATTGCAAGCACTATCACTACGCTGTATTTTTTACTTTAACCATAGCGATGCTATGCTAAAAGCAAGAAAACACTAGTGTTTATTGTCGTTTTGCACTTCATTACAAAGTTCTAATGCATAATTCAGGTTGAATAACTTTTCATGAAGGATTACATCTCAAATATGCAATGACTTTAGTCAAAGCTATCTAATAATATCTTAAATTTTTAAGATTAAAAAGCCCATCGCTATTTCTAGCAATGGGCTTTCTTTATTGATTAAAGAAGAGATCTATTTTATTACATTTTAATAACTCTATATACTCCTATTTTACCATCTGAGATTACTTGCATTAAGTATGTACCTTTTGCCAAAGTACTCACTCCTAATTGATATGTCGATACGCCATCTACTTTTTGTTCAAGTACTTTTTGACCTAATAAATTAAATATTGCCACATTGTCAATAGTTGCTCTAGTATTTAAGTTAATCACATCTTGTGCTGGATTAGGGAAGAAGCTAAAGTCTTCTAAACTATTTTCATCTACAGATAATGAACAAGTCGTCGCAATTACTGTTCCTGAAGTAATATCATTTTCTGCATCTCCAGATCCAATAACAGATACTCCATTAGAACTTATAATATCGTAACTAATCTCTGCAGGGAATCCTCCATCATCTATCAACGCAGTTGTAATATCATCACCAGGAATAACTTCAAATGGTAATAAACCTGTAAATCCATCATTTGCAGGATCATCATCAAGTGTTACACTATCAAGAACAATCTGTCCATTTCTAAATACACTTAATAACGCACCATTCCATCCGTCTCCAAATGAATCCAGCATCTGTAATGTATATTCACATTCTCCTGGAGGTGCTTGTTCAAATAATGTTATAAACGTAAATGGTCCTGAAACTTCACTTTCAAAATCATTACTACAAGATGTTGATACATAAAAATCATACGATGTTCCAATATCTAAACCTGTTAAAGGTAACATTGTATCTGTAATACCAGTAACAATTGTTCCTGTTCCAAGAGCAAATCCAGTTTCTCCCCACTCAACTGTATAAGATTCTGTTGGGTTCACTACATTACCTCCATCTTCCCAAGTTAAATCTGCAGAAGTTTCTGTAATGTTTAGAGTGCCTAAGTTAATAGGAGCAACACAATCTGGGGTATTGTCATAAGCAGAGATCTGGAATGTCCCTTCTGTATCTCCTCCAAATTCCCAAACTCTTGCATATAATACTTCTCCTGGTGTTCTTCCTGTAAGTGATATTAATGAATATAGTCCATTTCCGCCATCATCATTACACTGTACTTCTATTAGTGAGCCTAAATCACCTTCAAATATAGAAAGACCTGTATCTCCTACAGAACCATCATCGGTATCTGTTTCAACTGTTACATTTCCTGTAGCAGGAACTTCTACAATATACCATACATCACTTCCATTAAAAGCAGCACAACTCGGTGCTGTATCTACTGAATCTGTTGCATTAAGATTACTTCCTATAACAGCAAAGTCTGCAAATACCATTCCTACTGTTAATGGTGTTGCTGTCATTGCTTCATCATTTTCAGGAGGACAAGGGTTTCCTTCATCTACACGTGTAACTAAAATAGGGTTAGAAAGATCAAAACATCCCGATAAATCTGAAACATTCATTCCTACTTCTAATCCTGTTAATCCATCTTCATAACGTATATACCAGATCCCACAAACACCTACTGGTTGGTCATTAAAATCAAACGGTGGTCCAGCCGGAAGAGCTAAAATATCATTGGTTGCGTTATCTGTAACAACCCATCCATTATTTGTACCTATACCATCTCCTACAACAGTAACATCTATTGGATCTGGAAATGCATCTCCAGCACAAATAGTAGTTTCAGTTTCTCCCGTATCTGTAATTTCTATACTCACAGCATCTACAGCACAATCACTATATGCAGCAACTTGGAAAGGTCCAAAGCCTCCACCTCCCCATTCCCAAACACGAACAAATAATGTCATGCCTGCTAATGCTGGGTCATCAACTGCATTTAAAGAGAATAATCCATTTCCATCATCATCATTACAATTTAATTCAACTAAAGCACCTATTTCTCCAGTATAAAGTGACATTCCAGTATCAGTAATACCACCTGCTGTATCAGTTTCAACGTTTAATTGTCCCGTACTTGGCACAACAACAGTAAACCAAACATCAGCTCCACCATAGTTACCACAAGATGGATCATCTATCATTGTATCTGTAGCACTTACATTTGAAGCTGTTACAGGAAAATCTGTAAATACTGAACCTACCATTAATGGAATAGCTCCTTCAGGATCATCATTTACTGGTGGAGGTGTATCGTATGCCGAAATTTGGAAAGTACCAACCGATCCTCCATTCCATTCCCAGATACGAACAAAAAGGACTTCTCCTGGAGTACGGCCTTCTACTTCTGCTAATGAGAATAAACCTGGACCGCCATCATCATTACAAACCACTTCAACTAATGCTCCTATTTCACCTTCATAAATACTAAGTGCAGTATCTGTAATCGAATCGTCATCTGTTTGACTTTCTACAGTTACCATACCGCTATCAGGTACTGTAACTCTGTACCATAAATCTCCTCCTGCATAACTTCCACAAGAAGGATCATCTATTGCTGTATCTGTTGCTTCAGTATTATCTGCTATCCTAGGGTTATCTTCAAAAACTTCACCTACTATTAAATTTATTGCTGTCTCTGGATCATCATTAAATGGTAAAGGATCACAACTACCAAATAATACTTGAGCTACAATTTCTGCATTAGCTCCTGTAAGGTCTTCTATCTCTAAACTTACAATAGGTTCTGCAGCAATAAGTCCTACAAATGTTGGTCCTGTAGTAGTAACATCTGCCGTTACAGTATCTATTAATCCAGTTTCTCCAATTACTCTAACATCTACATTTGATCCTCCAGTAACTGAGTATAAATCAAAACCTACACTTGTTACAGGATCTGGCGTACTAAAGTTAATTATTGTAAAATCAAGAAAAGTATTAGATCCTACAGCATTATCAAGTGTAAACCCATCTCCAGGAGTAACAGCTATCATTATGTTTCCTACATCTGCTCCACTTGTTGTAAATTCAATTCCTTCTTGGATTTCTCCTGCTGGATAACACACATCTCCTACTGAAGAAATAGATCCACTACAAGTTAAAAATGCTGCAGGTCCATTTGCAAAGTCTTCTAAGGTTAAAAGGTCTCCATTCATACAATTATTTAAATAGTCTACTCTATCTGTAAATACAGTAACATTTGCTCCTCTGGTTTGAATAGAAGGAACATGATCTTCTGCTCTTTGTACAACAGTTGCCTCATTGTGCAAACCAGCGTCTACATACTCTTGAAGAGTAAGGGGGTTTTGCCCAAATGCCGTAAAGGCAAAAAAGCATAATAGTAACGTAATTTTTTTCATGTTTGGTTTATTTTAAAGTGAGATCGCAAAAAAATATGCGGTCATAAAAGATATATACTCTTAATCATTTTAAGGAAAATTGTGAGATATTTTCGATAAGAGACGTCTATTAATCGCTATATAACATAATATTTATTAAAAAAGTAACAATATTACATAGGAAAATACGTTTGTCTTCTTTTATTTTAAAATTCATTCTATTAAAAAACTGACTATTAACCACATAAAAAACAACTTCATAAATTAATAATTCTAACACAAATCTTATCAATTGATTATATAAAAAAACCCATTGCTAAAACAGCAATGGATTTTCCATTTAGTTGGTTATTTAAATGATAACAGTACAATTACATTTTAATAATTTGATATACTCCTGTATTATCATTTGAGGTTACTTGCATTAAGTATGTACCTTTTGCCAAAGTACTCACTCCTAATTGATATGTCGATACGCCATCTACTTTTTGTTCAAGTACTTTTTGACCTAATAAATTAAATATTGCCACATTGTCAATAGTTGCTCTAGTATTTAAGTTAATCACATCTTGTGCTGGATTAGGGAAGAAGCTAAAGTCTTCTAAACTATTTTCATCTACAGATAATGAACAAGTCGTCGCAATTACTGTTCCTGAAGTAATATCATTTTCTGCATCTCCAGATCCAATAACAGATACTCCATTAGAACTTATAATATCGTAACTAATCTCTGCAGGGAATCCTCCATCATCTATCAACGCAGTTGTAATATCATCACCAGGAATAACTTCAAATGGTAATAAACCTGTAAATCCATCATTTGCAGGATCATCATCAAGTGTTACACTATCAAGAACAATCTGTCCATTTCTAAATACACTTAATAACGCACCATTCCATCCATCTCCAAATGAATCCTGCATCCGTAATGTATATTCACACTCTCCAGCAGGTGCTTGTTCAAATAACGTTGTAAAGTTAAGAGGTCCAGAAACCCCACTAGTATCATCTGCATCACAATTTGCAGTTACATAAAAATCATACGACGTTCCAGCATCAAGGCCAGTTAACTGGAATGTAGCTGCTGTTAATCCAGCTTCTAAAGTTCCTGTTCCCAATACAAATCCAGCTTCTCCCCACTCTAAATCATAAGACATTGCTACTGGATCATTTGCATCTATCCAACTTAAATCAGCAGACGTCTCAGTAATATTTGCAGCAGTAAGATCTGTTGGTGCAAAACAACTCACATTTGTCATAAATGTAAATGGACCAGCTACTTCACTTGAAGTATCCATATCACAATTTGCAGTTACATAAAAATCATATGAAGTACTTTCCATTAATCCTCCTAACATAAACATAGGATCAGTAAGACCAGCTTCAACTGTTCCCATTCCTAAAGTAAATCCAGATTCACCCCATTCCAAGTCATAAGACATTGCTGCAGGATCATTAGCATCTATCCAGCTTAAATCAGCAGAAACATCAGTAATATTTGCCGCAGCTAAATCTGTTGGTGTAAAACAAGAAGGGCATTCTGCAGTAATAGTTCCTGTCATAATATCTGTAGTAGCATCTCCTGCACCTACTTCTGTTCCATTTACATCAAGTATTCTATAAGAAACTTCATCTGGAAATCCTCCTGGAGCTACAAAAACTGTTGTTACGTCATCACCAGGAAGTATTTCAAATGGCAATGAACCTGTAGATCCGTCATTTGCAGGATCATCATCAAGTGCTACATCGTTAAGAATAATTTCTCCGTTTCTAAAAACATCCATAAGAGCACCATTCCATCCATCACCAAAACCATCATTCATTTCTAGTGTATATGAACAATCTCCTGCAGGCGCCATTGTTGGGATAGTTGTAAATGTAAATGGACCTGAAACTTCACTTGAATCATCTACATCACAATTTGATGTCACATAAAAATCATATGACGTATTTGGAATTAAGCTTTCTAACATAAACATAGGATCAGTAAGACCAGCTTCAACTGTTCCCATTCCTAAAGTAAATCCAGCTTCTCCCCATTCTAAATCATAAGACATTGCTGCTGGATTATTGACGTCGGTCCAACTTAAATCAGCAGAAACATTAGTAATATTTGCTACAGCTAAATCTGTTGCCGCAAAACAGCTTACTGTTGTCATAAATGTAGATGGACCAGTAATTTCACTTGAATCTCCTGCTCCACAGTTTGCAGTTACATAAAAATCGTATGAAGTATCCGGAGTTAAACTTCCTAGCATAAACATAGGAGTAGTAAGACCAGCTTCAACTGTTCCCATTCCTGGAGTAAATCCTGATTCTCCCCATTCTAAATCATAAGACATTGCTACTGGATCATTTGCATCTGTCCAGCTTAAATCAGCAGAGATTGCTGTAATATTTCCTGCCATTAAACTTGATGGTCGGACACAAGAAGGGCAAGCAGCAGTAATAGTTCCTGTCATAATATCTGTAGTAACATCTCCTGCACCTACTTCAATTCCTTCAGAATCTAAGATTCTATATGATACTTCTTCTGGGAATCCTCCACCGTCTACAAACATTGTAGTCACATCTGCTCCAATCGTTACAGCAAATGTTAAAAGCCCCTGTGATTGGTTATTATTTGGATCGTCATCCAAAGAAACATCATCTAAAACAACAACTCCATCTACAAGGACATCCATAATAGCACCATTCCATCCATCTCCAAAGGAATCATTTGCTTCTAATGTGTAATCACACATCTGTCCAAAAGCTGTCATACTAAAGAATAATAAGAGTAATAAAGTAATTTTTTTCATAAATTATAGTTTTTAGGTTGAATTTAAGTTGCATAAGGTAAGTACTTCATTCTTATATAAAAGAATCAATAACTCCTTTTTCGATGAGCTACATATTTAATCGTTATTTAACACTTTTTTAATATAATTATCGTGCAGTTATTTAAAAACATACATTTCTTCATATTATAGTATTTCTTTTCGCAAAGGCCCGTATATATACAATTCATATTGAATCTATTAAGGTATTCAATTATGTTTCATTAGGTTTAAGTGCTTATAATTCCTTTGTGTAGAGGTGTGTTTAATTGTACTTTTGAACATAAAAAAGTTATGTCAAATCATCATACTGATTTAATTTTCTTAAATACCTTACTTAATTTATGAAATTCAATACCAAAACAATTCATGGAGGTCAAGAACCTGACGAAGCTTATGGTTCAGTAATGCCTCCTATATATCAGACATCTACCTATGCACAATCTACTCCTGGAGGTCATAAAGGATATGAGTATAGCCGAACACATAATCCCACCCGCAATGCATTAGAAAATGCACTTGCAAGTATAGAAAATGGATCATATGGGCTTGCTTTTGGGTCTGGGCTTGCTGCAATTGATGCTGTAATTAAACTCTTACAACCCGGAGATGAGGTGATTTCTACAAATGATCTTTATGGAGGAACATATCGTTTATTTACTAAGATATTTGAAAGATTTGGAATCAAATTCCATTTTATTGGCATGGACAATGCTAATAATATAAAAGATTATATAACTAAAAACACAAAGCTTATTTGGGTAGAGACTCCTACGAACCCAATGATGAATATTATAGATATCAGAGAGGCTTCAGTTGTTGCTAAAAAACATAATATCTTACTTGCAGTTGATAACACATTTGCTACACCATATCTTCAAAGACCACTGGATTTAGGAGCAGATATTGTTATGCATAGTGTTACAAAATATATCGGAGGTCATAGTGATCTAGTAATGGGAGCTCTTATTGTAAAAAACAAAGAGCTTTCAGAAAAATTATATTTTATTCAAAATGCAAGTGGTGCTGTTTGTGGTCCTCAAGATAGTTTTCTAGCACTACGAGGAATTAAAACATTACACCTACGCATGCAACGTCATTGCGAAAACGGTAAAGCAATCGCTCAATTCTTAAAAACACATCCAAAAGTAGATAACGTATACTGGCCCGGTTTTGAAGATCATCCTAATCACGATATTGCAAAAAATCAAATGGATGATTTTGGAGGGATGATTTCTTTCTCTACAAAAGAAGACTCTTATCAAGGAGCTGTTAAGGTTGTAGAAAAGTTAAAAGTATTTACCTTGGCAGAAAGTTTAGGAGGCGTAGAATCACTAGCAGGTCATCCAACTTCTATGACTCATGCATCTATTCCAAAAGAAGAAAGACAAAAAATAGGAATTAAAGATTCTCTAATTCGTTTAAGTGTTGGAATTGAAGATGTAGAAGATCTTATCGCAGATATAAAACAAGCACTAGATTAAATAAAATATTTCTATACTAGAAAAGGCTACAAATTATATGATTGTAGCCTTTTATTATGTTTTTATATGCTTTTGCGAAAGCAAGCATGCGTATATTTTTCTCTATTCTATATAATAAATATATCCAACATTCAACCAGAATATCCAATCGTTTGCACGGTTTACTGGTCTTGGGTCTGGATTTAATCCATCTACCCAGTTAGATGTATAAAAATGCCACCTTGCATCTATAAGTAAATCACTTAATAAACCTAGTTTATAGCGAACACCTGCACTCCAGGTGATTGCCCAAGTAGAACCAGGTCTATCATCTATACCACTATTATTTTGGCCTTCTCCTTGCGAGAAGCCCTGAAAAAGAGTTGGTGCTAATTCTCCGTTAAAAGGGTTAATAAATTGTCCTTGAATATCTCCAAGGTCTGAAGTGGCTTCAGGGTCAAAAGAAACAAAATGAACTCCAAGGCTTGCATAGGGTGCAAGTTTATATGCTCCAGCAGAAAAATCTCGAATACTCATAGGAAAATACTCCAATTGAGATCCAATTTCAAAAACTTTGGCTTTTCCTTTGTGACTTCTAAGTTGTAATCCACCCAAATCGTCATCTTCGGATTCTTCTCCAAAATGATTGAGATTTGTTACGTGATAATCTATTTCATTTCTCACTTTAAAGTGATCATTGAAGTAGGTATCCTTCGTATAGCAGTTACAATCTGCTCGATAAGCGAAGTTTAAATAATGAACAATTCCGACACCAAATCCGATATTTCCTCGGTTTGTGTCAAAGTTATTACGCAATCCAAAATCAGATTGAAATGCCACAGGACCAGTGATAACGCCTATTTCGTGGGAAAATCCCAATTGCGCGTTTAGCTCCTGTTGAGCAAAACAAATTGATATAATTGCCATGAGTAGGTATCTGGCTTTCATGAAAATAGGTAATTTGAGACAAGAACAAATATATAAAAACTAGACAAACAGCGAAATTTTAAAGACAAAGTGTTTGAAAAAACATTGAAAATCTCTAAAAAAGGTCATTATTTTTATGAATTTCGAAAAAAAAACGACTCAATTTTCAAGATACATTATATTTGCACCCTATATATAACGCATTTTTAAGATTAAAATTATCTAATACAAATAAAGATATGTCAGACAGCATTAAAAACTTTGTCGATCAAGTTGCAAAAAGTAACCAGAATGAGCCTGAATTTATGCAAGCTGTTCAAGAAGTTGCAGAAACAGTTTTACCTTTTATAGAGGCTAACCCAAAATACCAAGGAAAGAAATTATTAGAACGCATGGTTGAACCAGAGCGTACTATTATGTTTAGAGTTACCTGGACAGATGATCAGGGAGATATTCAAGTAAATCGAGGATATAGAGTAGAGTTTAATAGTGCCATTGGGCCTTATAAAGGAGGATTAAGATTCCATCCATCTGTAAATTTAAGCATTCTTAAGTTCTTAGGCTTTGAACAAGTATTTAAAAACAGTCTTACTACCCTACCAATGGGAGGAGGTAAAGGAGGTTCTGATTTTAATCCAAAAGGAAAGTCTGATGCAGAAGTAATGAGATTCTGTCAAAGTTTTATGACTGAATTATCTCGTCATATAGGACCTAATACAGATGTTCCTGCTGGAGATATAGGTGTAGGAGGTCGTGAGATAGGATATCTTTTTGGACAGTATAAACGTATTCGTAATGAATTTACAGGAGTACTTACAGGAAAAGGTCTTTCTTATGGAGGATCATTAATACGCCCTGAAGCAACTGGATATGGAGACGTATACTTTGCGCAAAGTATGCTTAAAACAAGAGGAGAATCTTTTGAAGGGAAAACAGTTGTTGTTTCTGGATCTGGAAATGTAGCACAATATGCTACAGAAAAAGCGACGCAATTAGGAGGGAAAGTAGTAACACTTTCTGATTCTAGTGGTTTTATATACGATAAAGATGGTATTGACTCTGAAAAGCTTGCACACGTTATGGAAATTAAAAACGTACGTCGCGGAAGAATCAAAGAGTATTTAGACAAGTATCCATCTACTGAGTATTATGAAGGACAAAAACCTTGGGGCATTGCTTGTGATGTAGCACTTCCTTGTGCTACACAAAATGAGTTAGATCACGAAGCAGCAAAAACATTAATTGCAAATGGATGCACCTGCGTTGCAGAGGGAGCAAATATGCCTTCTACACCAGAAGCTATTGAAGCATTCCAAAGTGCAAAAATTCTCTTTTCTCCCGGAAAAGCATCTAATGCAGGTGGAGTAGCGACTTCAGGTCTTGAAATGTCTCAAAATAGTTTACGTTTCAATTGGACTTCAAAAGAAGTAGATGAAAAACTTCACGCAATCATGCTAGATATACATGAAGCTTGTGTTACTTATGGAACACAAGACGATGGATACATTGATTATGTAAAAGGAGCAAATGTTGCTGGGTTTGTAAAAGTAGCAGAAGCAATGATGGCACAGGGTGTTGTCTAACTAGGTAAAAAAATACACACATAAATAGGCGGCTTTTGTCGTCTATTTTTTTAAATCTATTTTCGCTTTAAGCGAAAAAAAACAATCTCTATATATCTTATTTAACCCCTAAGGCAATAATTGTATTTTTGAAAGGTTTAAAAAGAAGAACTAAAAACACGTGAGACTACTCTATATACTTTTATTCACGCTCCTTTGCGCTCCTCTCTATTCACAAGATTTTTCAGATGAATGGACAGGTTATTTTTCTTTTGCTAGTGTAGGAGATATTGATGAAGGTAATGGAAGAATATATGCTGCTTCAGAAAATGCAGTTTTTATTTTTTCTACTATTGATGGGTCTATTACTACTCGATCAACTATTAATGGATTGTCCGGTAATAGTATTTCTTCTATATACTATAGTGAAGCATTTGATACTTTACTTATCGGATATGAGAATGGAATTATAGACATTGTTGTAGGTAATAGTGAAAATGTAATTACCGTTGTAGATATATTTAATAGAGTTTCTATCCCTCCAGATCGTAAAAGCATCACTCATTTTACTGAGTTTAATGGGTTTGTATATATCTCTACCGGTTTTGGTATTTCTCTATATGATTTAGGTCAACTTGAATTTGATGACTCTTATTTTATAGGAGATAATGGTTCTCAATTAAATATTACACAAACAACAATTCTTGATGAATATATTTATGCTTCTAGTACAAATGGAGGTGTACGTAGAGCTATTGTAAACAATACAAATATTATAGATTTTAATAATTGGACTACCGTGGCTACAGGCTCATATCAAGGAATTACCGCACTAGGTAATACAATCTATCTTGCAAGCGGGAATCAATTATTGCAATCCAATACTGGCACAAATTTTACTCCTTTTCAACAATTTCCTGAAGAAATTGAAGACCTTGAAGCAAATGGCACTGAATTAAGCGTTGTTTCTGCAAATACGGTAAATTTATATAATATTGGAGGAAATCTCATCGACACATTTTCAAATATTCCAGATTTTGACTCAGATTATAGCGCGTCAGTCGTTATAAGTGGTTCTCTTTTTATAGCAACTAGAGGTTCTGGAGTTCTCAGAATTCCATTAAATGGAGGTGAAGTATCTCAATTATTACCTAACGGTCCTTTATTTAACACCCCTTTCAATATTAATGCTGTTGCTAATGAACTATGGGTTGTTTATGGGGAATATAATATTTCATATAATCCTAGAAATTTAAGAAGAGGTATAAGTCATCTTAGACCTGAGGGTATATGGAACAATATCCCATTTGACAGTATTTTTGGGGCAAGAGATTTATCTTTTATATCTATAAATCCCCAAAACACAAATCAACTATTTATAAGCTCCTTTGGTTCTGGTCTTCTTGAGGTAAATGATGAAATACCTACTGTTCTTTATGACGAAAATAATAGTTCATTAGAAGGAATCGGAGCAAATAATAGTAGTGTAAGGGTAAATGGAAGCGCTTTTGATAGACAAGGAAATTTATGGATGGCAAATGCCAGAGTTCCAAATATTCTTAATAGACTTTCACCTGACGGACAATTCACAACAGTATCTTTTCAAAATGACCTTCCTACATTAATAGAAGACGCAAATGGTATTGATGATTTGGTTATTGCTGGAGATGGAAGAATTTATATAGGAACTAGTAATCAAGGACTTGCTGGTTATGATCCTAACACTGGTAGTTTTGCGCGTATTTTTGGAGAAGAAGAAGGTGCAAATCTACCCAATGATGATGTAAGAGCATTAGCTTTAGATCGCAATGGTACATTATGGATAGGTACCAGAAGAGGATTACGTGTTTTATTTTCTCCTTCATCTATTTTTACAGAAACAGGTGTAGCAACCAATTCAATTATTATACTACAGGACGGTATTGCTCAAGAGTTACTTAATGATCAGTTTGTTACTGAAATAGTTGTAGACGGAGCAAATAACAAATGGGTATCTACCGTAGATTCAGGTGTTTTTCTGTTTTCACCAAGTGGACAAGAAACATTACAACACTTTACAGAAGACAATTCTCCTTTACCTTCTAATAATGTTCAAGATATAGCGCTTGACCCAGAAACTGGGACTGTATATTTTGCAACTACTCAAGGGCTTGTTTCTTTTAATGGATCAAATACTGGTCCTGCAGAAGATTTGGAAGAAGTTGTTGTATATCCTAATCCTGTCAGACCTAGTTTTAGTGGAGAAGTAACTATTGAAGGTCTTACGGCACGTACTAATGTAAAGATTACTGATCTTACCGGAAATCTAGTTCACGAAGAAAATACCATTGGCGGCAGTATTACTTGGGATACAAGAGCCTTTGGAAGGCATCGAGTAGCGTCTGGAGTCTATCTTATCCTCATTACAGGACCAGATGCATTAGAAACTCAGATTTCAAAATTGATGATTATACGATAATGCTATGCTCATTACTACACAAGCAATTGTCATTTCTGCACTTAAGTATAGTGAAGCAGATCTTATTGTAAAGTGTTTCACAAAAAGTAATGGTCTCAAATCTTACCTATTACGTAATATTTTAAAATCAAAAAAAGGAAAGCTCAGAACAGCCATGTTCCAACCTCTTATGCAACTAGAAATAGAAGCAAATCATAGAGATAAAGGAACACTAGAGACTATAAAAGAAGCCAAAGTAATCTATCAGTACACAAATTTGCATACGGATATTACAAAGACAGCACTTGTCTTTTTTATTTCAGATATTCTACGCAATGCTATTCAAGAAGAAGAAGAAAATAGCGTGCTATTTAATTTCTTAATAACTTCAACAATCTGGTTGGATACACATACTACTATTGCCAATTTTCATCTCTTATTCTTACTAAAACTTACACAATATCTTGGATTTTACCCTGATGAAACTCAAATTCATCTAGATTATTTCAATCTTATAGAAGGAACCTTTGAATCTTCAGAGATAAATATCTATTGTCAAAATGGATTGCAAATAAAAATTCTAAAACAGCTATTAGGCACAAAATTTGATACATTACCAGAAATCAAATTAAATCAAAAACAACGTGGTGATTTTCTCACTATGTTATTACAGTATTATGAGTTACATTTGCACGGCTTTAAACAACCTCGTTCACTAGCGGTGCTCAATTCAATTTTCACCTAAATGCGTCACACATTTATTCTGTTTTTTTTTATTACAATTGTCTCTCAAGCACAACAAATAACAGTACTCGACATAGACACTCGAGAGCCTGTAATTAGTGTTGCTATTTACAATGAAGACAAGAGTATAAGTACTATCACAGATTTTGATGGAAAAGCAGATATTTCTGCTTTCGGAAAAGCAGAAAAAATCATATTCTCAGAAGTAGCACATCAACAAGCTATATATACAAAAGCGCAAATACTTGCTTACGGAAATAAAGTATACCTTAAACAATTAGAAAACAGCTTAGGAGAAATTGTACTTTCTGTCTCTAAATTTGGGCAAAAAAAAAGTGAAATTCCTCAAAAAATAGTAGGTCTTTCTAAAGAAGATATTGAATTATTTAATCCGCAAACATCTGCCGATTTACTTCAGAGTAGTGGTCAAGTCTTTGTTCAAAAAAGCCAGTTAGGTGGTGGTAGTCCATCCATTAGAGGATATTCTACAAATCGTCTTCTGATTACTTTGGACGGGATACGTTTTAATACCGCCATTTTTAGAGGAGGAAACGTGCAAAACATCATATCTATCGACCCTTTCTCTTTAGAACGCACAGAAGTAATTCTAGGTCCCGGATCTGTAGTATATGGTAGTGATGCCATAGGAGGTGTATTAAACTTTTATACTCAAAAACCTACATTCTCTAAAAATAATAGTTCTAATCTCACTATATCTGGTAATGCATTGACAAGGTATAGCACTTCAAATACTGAAAAAACAGGGCATTTTGATATTAATCTAGGCACTGATAAGTGGGCGTTTTTAACTAGTGCTAGTTATTCTGATTATGGAGATCAACGACAAGGAAGTAATGGCCCTGATTCTTTTTTACGTAATGAATTTGTACGCCGCATTAACGGTGAAGATGTTGTAGTTCAAAACGATGATCCTTTACAGCAAGTAAGTACAGGATATAGTAGTTATAATTTATTACAAAAAATACGCTACGCGCCAAATGCTACTTGGGATTTTAATTTTAATGTATCCTATGCAACCACATCAGATTATGATCGCTATGATCGTTTAATACAAAGAGATAGCGATGGTAATTTACGATCTGCAGAATGGTTTTATGGTCCTCAGAAATGGTTTTTAACAAATCTCCAGATTAACAAAGAAGGCAGCGGTCCTTGGTATGATCGTGTACAAGGCACATTTGCTTTTCAAAATTCTGAAGAAAGTAGAAATGACAGACGTTTTGGAAGAACTGATTTACGTTCTCGTACTGAACGTGTTAATGCGCTTTCTGGATCATTAGACTTTATAAAAGCGCTTACAAATAGAAAAAATAAACTTAATTACGGAATAGAATACGTGTATAATTACATCAATTCTAATGGTTCTATAACCAATATAGAAACTGGACAATTTGAACTCACCGATACTCGATATCCTGATGGTTCAGAATGGCAATCACTTGCTGCCTATATAAGTGGCCAGTTTACACTAGCTCCAAAATTAAAATTAAATACAGGATTACGTTATAATCAGATTTTTGTTTTTACCGACTTCAGCGATAACAATCAGTTTTTTAATTTCCCTTTTGAAATATCACGTGTCAACTTTGGGAATGTTACGGGAAGTGCTGGTCTTAATTATGAGCTTTCAAAAACAGTATTACTCAAAACGAATCTATCTACGGCCTTTAGAGCACCAAATATAGATGATATAGGAAAAGTATTTGATAGTGGTGATGGAGATTTAGTAGTGCCCAATCCAGATTTAAAAGCAGAATATGCCTATAATGCAGAAATAGGTGGTGTATTTAATTTTAGCAATAGGGTCATTTTTGATGCAAATTTATACTATTCACAACTTCAAAATGCATTGGTGCGAAGAGACTTTACACTTAACGGATCTAGTACTATAGAATTTGAAGGAGAAACTGTTAACATAGAAGCTATTCAAAATGCTGGAACTGCAGAAATATGGGGGTTTGAAGCTGGTATTGAAATTAATCTACCCCATGATTTTAAAATAACTTCGCAATATAATATTACTAGAGGAGAACAAGAAGAAGAAGACGGGTCACTGCTCCCAGTACGTCACGTATCCCCTACTTTTGGAAATACACATCTTATCTGGAAAAAAGAAAGATGGACACTAGATGCCTATGTAGCTTATAATGGCGCTTTTGATTTTGAAGATTTATCTCCAGAAGTAAATGATAGACCTGAACTTTTTGCTATAGATACTAACGGCAATCCATTTTCTCCTAGTTGGTATACACTTAATTTTTCTAGTCAGTTTAAATTAAACGATCATTGGAATTTTACTGCCAACTTAGAAAACATAACAGATCAACGTTACAGAACGTATGCTTCTGGTATATCGGCAGCTGGACGTAATCTTATTCTATCTGCTAAGTACTCCTTTTAATCTGTACCTATTAAAACATTTACGGCATTTTCTTTCGTTTCTTTAAGCCAAATAAAGGGTGAAATATTGGAATACGTAAAATAATCAAGTCGTAAATAAACCAGCTTATTAAAAAAGTACTTACTACCATACTACTCCCTTTTACTATAAAACTCCAATCCTGATTCATCAAATAATATCCTAGAATAACAGTAATTGTTTGATGTAAAATATAAAAAGGGTATACTGCGCGATTTGCATACTGAAGGTATTTACTTGGTTTATTTAAATATTGTGACGCATATGCAAAGAGCACCAAAATCCACGACCAAACATTAATTATTTTCAAGAATGCTTCAGCCAAATGTTGTGGCCAATCATCTGCTTCAATAAATAGCCAACGAAGAATCAATAACGTAAATGAAATACAACCTATTAGTAATGCCTTCTTTTTTACTTTCACTAAGGCATTCCAAAAAATAGCACCCGTAGCAATAAGTATAAAGCCATAAAAAAACAATAAAATATAATATGTGATCGTAAACCAATCTCCTATAAGAGCGTGTGTTGTAGGAAAGAAAGGTTCTATAAATGCTTCTGCTAAAAATAGAGGGAAAACAAAAAGATAAAAACCGTACCAATTAGAAATAAGACGCTTGACCCACTCTATGAAACGAGTTTTGGTTTTCTTCAGATAAATAAGTAAAGGCGATAATATGATAGAGAATAATAGTAAATATGGTAGAAACCATAGATGATGCCAACTAATATTGCCTTCCGGATACGTACCCTCCGAAAAGGAAACAGAAGTATAATAATCCCAGTAAGAGCCTAAAAATTGTTCGTTTGCTATACGTTCAAAATAGACTTGAGGAGGGACAATAACAAGCATTCCAAACAATAGAGGAATCCCTAAACGCAAACTTCGCTCTATATTGAATTGACGTAAATTCCTTTTGGAAAGCGCATAATAGGTTCCCATCCCAGAAATAACAAAGAGAATAGGCAAGCGCCATTGATTGATAAAAATCATAGGCCATCGTAAATCATCATAGATAACAGCATTCTTTATGTGCCAACCCCACGGAACGAAAAACATCCCTACATGATAGATGATCAATAACCCAAATACCAAAACTCGTAACCAGTCTAAATCGTGTCTTCTCATTGTTTTTTGCATGACAAATAATTTTAGGCAAAATTGAGGTAAGACATAAAATCTAGCTAACTTTAGCTGGCTTTATTCGTTCGGAATTACAATTCTGGAAGAATTTAAGGAAAACTACACTTTATTTTGTTTTACAAATTGAGTTGGGGAGATTTCTACATGCTTTTTAAAAGCAGTATAAAAAGTCGACTTGGAGTTAAATCCAACCAATTGCCCGATAGCTTCTATCGTAAGATGCGTAAACTGATCATCCAAAAGCTTTTCCTTAGCTACTTGAATTCGTTTCTGGTTGATATAATCATTAAAATTGAGTCCTGTTTCAGAATTAATTACTTTGGAAACAGTATTTGTATTTACTTTTAAAATAGCTGCTAAAGATTTTAAAGACAGATTTGTCGAGAGAAACATATCGTCATTATCTAGAGAAGCTTCTATCTCTTGAAATGAAATATTATTGGCAGAAAGGGTTTCGTACTTATCTGCTATCCACGAATGTTCAAAAAAACGAGATTCTGAAAGAATAAAGGCTGCACTGGCAAATGTCATTACAGTCATAAAAATAACAATGTAATGATCTCCGGCATCGTTCTCATAACGCACATAGATAATAAATAATACCGTTATAAGAAGTATAAAGGAGAAAAGGGTATTACGTGCAAATGCATATTTACCCAATTTGACATTTCGGGTAGTGCGTTTTTGCAATTGTCTTTTTTTAAATAATAAACGCCCTATTAAGCTAAGGTATATTACTGAACTTAACAAAACAAGCCACCGGAACTCGTTTTTGATCCACTGATATCCATAAGTCGTTCCTTCAGGAGCTTCGACCATAGGTATGCTCTTATGATACGCATCTAAATACGCATTAAGTTTTATTTCCAAAGGACTTGTGAAATAACCTATTTGAGTGAATACATAAAAAGCAGGCAATAAAAAATGTATCCAATGTGAAGCAAGTGATACCGGTTTACGTTCTAAAAGGGCGTAGGCAAAGAAATAGATGGATGGAAAAATAAGTAGCACCAGAACTTCGGTAGAATCATTCCAATGCAGGACGTACTTTATCAATCCAGTATAGCATAAATAGATGTCTGTGCATACAATGGTCTGAATTAAAAGTGACCAACCGAAAATACGAATAGCAGAGCGTCGTTTAGAACGAATAAAAATTAATATGTTCAAGAAATAAGCCTGTGCAACCCCTAAGAACATAAGATGAGAGGCTATATTGTAACGAATCGTTATCTGATCTATGATTTGTGCTAAATGTTCCAATTGTATTGTTATCTAACATAAAAATAGCAAATACTGTTTTGACATATGTTTTTGCCACTTCTAAAAATGCTCAACAACACCTATTAATCATCAATTTGATACCGCTTTCGCGAAAGCGGACTGTAAAACAGGTACCACCTCTACATCAAACCAAGGATTTTTAGTTAACCAAAATCGATTACGGGGCGAAGGATGCGGTAACGGAATTATTTTAGGTGCATACTCTTTATAATTCTTTACAGTTTCTGTCAAGGTCTTTTTTGCCGTTTCTTTTAAATAATATTTCTGAGAATACATGCCAATAAGAATAATCAATTGTATGTTGGGCATTTTACTGAGTAATTGCTCATGCCATTCTGGGGCACATTCGGGTCTTGGAGGTAAATCTCCAGTTTTTCCTTTTCCTGGATAACAAAAACCCATAGGTACTAACGATACTTTTGTAGGATCATAAAAAGTTTCTGTATCGCAATTAAGCCATTTCCTGAGTTGTTTTCCACTAGGGTCATCCCAAGGAATAGAAGTTTTATGAACCTTTGTTCCTGGAGCTTGTCCAATGATAATAACCCGTGCATCAGGGTGTGCCGTTACAATAGGATTAGGACCAAGAGGTAAATGTTCTTTACAAATTGCACAAGATCTAATAGATGTTAAAAGTGTTTCCATAATGATCACGTATAAATTCTTCTTGTTAAGATTTATTCTACTACAATTATAGATAGATGAAACATATCACTTACTATCAGAAAGAGAACTTTAATTGCGTTTTTTATAATGAATAAAGTTTTATTTTTTCCCAGCTAGTACTATAACAATTTCTCCTTTAGGTGGTTTTTTTGTGTAGTGCTCTAGTACTTCTGTTACTGTCCCTCTTATTGTTTCTTCATGTAGTTTTGTGATTTCTCGTGACACAGATACGTGTCTATCTACTCCAAAAAAATCTACAAATTGTCCCAATGTTTTTACAAGCTTATGAGGAGATTCATAAAAAATGATGGTGCGGGATTCTTCTGCTAAAGTTGTAAGTCGAGTTTGCCTTCCTTTTTTAACAGGTAAAAATCCTTCAAATACAAACTTATCGTTAGGTAATCCACTATTTACAAGAGCAGGAACAAAAGCTGTTGCACCTGGTAAACAATCTACCGCAATACCAGCTTCAACACAAGCACGTGTTAGTAAGAATCCTGGGTCTGAAATTGCAGGAGTTCCAGCATCGCTAATCAAAGCAATGGTTCCTCCTGCTTGCAATCGTTTAACTAGACTTTCTACCGTTTTATGCTCATTATGCATATGATGACTCATCATAGGAGTCATTATTTCATAATGCTTAAGTAATTTACCGCTTGTACGAGTGTCCTCGGCTAGAATAAGATCGACTTCTTTTAATATACGTATTGCTCTTAAAGTAATATCCTCTAGATTTCCTATGGGTGTAGGGACAAGGTATAGTTTGCTATTTTTACTCATACATAGGTCGTACTTTCTTTCCTAAAAAATAAGATATAGGCAGAGAGATTAATACCAATAAAGAAAATAGATATCCTCCATCGTCAGCATGTATATGAGCAGAAAAAGCAAGGAAAGCATCAAAAAAGAATCCTGCATACGCCCATTCTGTTAGCCAAGCGATTCCTCTCCATAATACCATCACAATCCCTAATACTTTTACAATAGCCAGCGGAATTACAATATAAGCAGGATACCGAAATGCTTCAAAATAACTTTGTATAGCAGCAGTATTTGAAAAATACATAAAAGCTGAATATGCAAAAATACCACAGGTAATCACTGTAGCGATCCAATATATCATCTTTTGAATTTTCATGATGTATTCTGGTTAATTAAATTTATTTTCAATCACTTGAATAAAACGTTCTTCATACTCTTCTTTTCCTTCCCAATTAGCATAGTCAGGTTTTACCATCTCTAGTATAAACTGTTTTGCTTCATCTACAGTTTCAAACGTACTTAATTGTGATAAAACACGATTATAATCAGTATCACTTCCTCCAAAAAGATGTTTTATAAAGGCTAGTTTATCATTAAGACCTATTTTAAGACCTGTTTTTAGTTTATCATTAAGATTTTTAGGTTTATCGTCTACTTCAACAACAGCGACAGGATCAAAAATAGGAGTCTGTGCATACTCACCGCCTATCTCAAACATATCATTTTTTTGGTAACGATCTTGCGGTTCAATAGATTCTATAATATCATCGATAACCGATGCCTCAGGAGGCATCTCGGCAACCATATCTTTTATTTTTTCAATAACAGGTTCATGTAAAGGATCTTCTTCATTAAAAACAGTTCCGTCAGGTCTATGTCTATCATCACTTCGTGCTGCTGCAAAACGTGCTTCGTTTTCAGCGACAATTTCAGCAGGGGTTTTTACTTTTGGGATTTCTTGCGTAACTTCTTTTTCTTCTAAAACAACATCTTTTACTTCTTCCTTTTCTTCTACCAGAACTTCTACAGTCTTTTCTGTAACCACCTCAATATCAGAAGAAATTTCTTCGATTTCTTTTTCAATTTTGGCAAGCCCTATTGTTGGCTTTCCAGATTGCTCTAATTTTTCAGCATATGCGAGTATCGTTAATTTCTCATACAGTGCACGTGATTGCTCCGTCATTTTTTCATACGAAGTGTCATCTCTAAGTTGTAAAATTTTGTGCGCAAGACTTATTAATTCTGCTTTAATAGATTTCTTCATAACTTTTGAATAGGTAACGTTGATTACGTCGCTTTTTTGATAAATTTACCCTGACTTAAAATCAAACGTCTCAAAAGACGTTTTGGTCTTGAAAAGTACAAAATGTTTCTTGAAAATACAGTAAATCATAAAGAGCAATTCGGTTGGATTGAAGTAATTTGTGGATCTATGTTCTCTGGTAAAACAGAAGAACTTATCCGTAGACTCAAGCGTGCCCAGTTTGCAAAACAAAAAATAGAAATCTTCAAACCCGCGCTAGATACGCGATATGATGAAGAAATGGTTGTTTCTCATGACTCAAATGAAATACGATCTACTCCTGTTCCTGCAGCAGCAAATATTCCTATTCTAGCAGATAATTGTGATGTTATAGGGATAGATGAAGCTCAGTTTTTTGATGATGAAATTGTAAAGGTGTGTAATGATCTTGCAAATAGAGGGATTCGAGTAATCATTGCTGGACTTGATATGGATTTTAAAGGAAATCCTTTTGGTCCTATGCCTGCACTTATGGCTACAGCCGAATATGTAACCAAAGTACATGCTGTTTGTACTCGTACAGGAAATCTAGCACAATACAGTTATCGTAAAGCACAAAATGACAAACTTGTATTACTAGGAGAAACTGAAGAGTATGAACCTCTAAGTCGAGGCGCTTATTATAAAGCAATGCTAAGAGATCGTCTCAAAAAAATGGAGGTAAACGATCCTACTGAAGTTTCTTCAGAAGAAGTACAAAACACAACTAAAGATAAATAGTCGTATATGGGGGTCACCCGCCTAGAAATAGATCTTAATGCGCTGAGACATAATTACACGTATCTCAAATCTAAACTTCGTTCACATGTAAAAATGATGGGCGTTGTTAAAGCTTTTGGTTATGGAAGTGATGCATGTGAAGTTGCCCTTTTTTTAGAAAAATTAGGTATTGATTACTTTGCAGTAGCCTATGCTAATGAAGGAGAAGCATTACGCAACGCTGGAGTTCAAATTCCCATTTTAGTTCTCCACCCACAGCCTGACAATTTTAATATCATTATAAAACATCGTTTAGAACCTAGTCTATATAGCGCACGTGTTTTTAAAGCATTTACCGCTTTCGCGAAAGCACAACAACAAAAACAGTATCCTGTCCATATCAAATTTAATACAGGACTTAATCGCTTAGGATTCTGGGAACATGATACTGATTGGGTTTTAAAACACATCAAGGAGACACAAACTATAAAAATAGTATCTCTTTTTTCTCATCTAGCAGCAAGTGAAGATCTTGAAGAACGCACATTTACAGAAAATCAAATTGCCAGTTTTACAAAAACAGCAAATACATTTATTAGTGCGCTAGATTACAAACCTTTTTTACACCAAAGCAATACTTCTGCTATTATTAATTATCCAGAAGCACAATTTGACTTGGTGCGTACCGGTATAGGCTTATATGGCTATGGGAATACTCCTGAAGAAGATCAAAATCTACTCCCTGTGGCGTCTCTTATATCTGTAATTTCTCAAATTCACAAGATAGAGCCTGGAGAAAGTGTGGGATATAATCGTGCTTACAAAGCAAATCAGTATGAAAAAACAGCTACTATCCCCATAGGACATGCAGATGGTATCTCTAGAGCTTATGGTAATGGTAATGGATATGTAACCATACAAGGTAAAAAAGCACCTATTATTGGAAATGTGTGTATGGATATGCTCATGATTAATATTACAGGGATAGATTGTAAAGAAGGTGATGATGTAGTGATCTTTGATAAAAATAGCTCTGCTGTTGACTTGTCAGCAACGGTTCACTCTATATCTTATGAGTTACTCACATCTGTATCTCAACGGATAAAAAGAGTAATTTATCGATAATTAATTTTAACATTTTAACATTTCATTAATTGAATGTCTTTTTTTAGTACCTTAGAGATTCATTAACCTTTAAACCAAATTAAAATGTTAAAAGAATTTAAGAATTTTATCATGACCGGAAACGTGATTGATTTTGCTGTTGCAGTAATTATGGCTGG
>CAYYSK010000001.1:6954-51988 GCA_964474345.1 uncultured Flavobacteriaceae bacterium | reverse complement strand
GCTATGCTAAAACTCATAAAATGCTATATTTTATGGCACATCCAACCTTCATCACGAAGTTCTAATGCATAATTTGGGTTAAATTTTAATTTTAATTTAAAATTTTAACACTCGATTTATTTTAATTCATAAAAATTGTGTATTTTGTCGTTTTAATTGTTATTTCATCGATTAGATTATATTTTTTTTAATTTAAAAAAAGCTGCCTATTTAAAATTATTATTTTACATCCCATAATATAATCCGAAAAAAGCTATGAAGCCCCTAATCAAACGCTTATTTTCAAAAAATGAGATACAAGATGAAGAAATTACAGATATAAAAACTCAATATTTGTCATTTCTAAAATATTTTTATAACAAAGGAAGAGATTCTAATAAACTTAAAGAATTAGTCCTTTGTTGTGATTCTTTCTCTTTTGATAATAAGGAAATTACATCTCAATACCAATTACTTAAACTTTATTTAGATATAGAGTATTATCTTATTATTGTAGATGGTAGTTTTATACAATCAAAAGAAAATATAAGGAAAGAACTCCAAGATTTATATCCCGTTATAGCCGCCAGCCAGCCTTTTACTATTCTATTTGAAAAAGAAAACATTCAAGAGCTAAAACTAGCCAGTTTATTAAGTTGTAAATTATATGAAATAATAAAATCTCAAAATCCTAATTTATATGTAGAATCGCCCGAGTATTCATTTCTTGAAAAACTAGACATTTTAAAAAAAACATCCTTAAGCTTCATTTCCTCTCGAGGCAAAATAATAAAATATATAACATATCTTTCAGAAAAGAATATTGAAGCTGAAGTACAAATAGATATTCAAAAAGAGTATAAAATTTTCAAAGCATATTTCGAAAATTTAAAATGCACAAAAGAGTTAGATTATTACCTTCCTTGTGATAAGTTAAAAAGCACCTCCAGACAAAATATTATTAATAAGGATTTAGAAATAAATACTATTAATTCTTCTAAGACAATAGTTAAGGAAGAACAGATATCAAATACTCAAAAGGATAGTATTACGCATTCTACAATACTTGAAAACATACTTGACAAATTCATTTTATTTGCAGAAAATGGCACAATATTAAAAGCCAATAGCAATGCTCTAAAGTATTTTGAACTTGATATCAATATTATATCTCAACACAGCCTTTTTGATATATTACCTTTAAATTTTGTCACAAAGCTTAAAAAAGAAATAAAAGATATTGATCATACTGAAAGAAAAACTATTATTGGACATAGGCAAGAACTTGAATTAAAAGATAAAAGAGGGGGAATTAGACATTTTGAAATTACAATCACAAATAATTACACCAATACCCCTTCAACCTATAGTTTATTTCTGAAAAATGTAACTCAAAGTAAAAAAGTCTTAACAACAATAAATACTGAAAAGGAAAATGCAGAAAGAACAGCTCAAGTAAAATCAACTTTTTTATCTAATATGAGTCATGAAATACGTACTCCTTTAAATGTAATTTTAGGGCTCACAGACATTATTAAGAAAGGAGATAATGACAATAAAGAACTTTTTAGAAAAAATATTGAAGGTATTGATTTTTCAGCTAAAAACTTACTTTCTATTGTAAATGACATTCTTGATTTCTCTAAGATAGAAGCTGGAAAACTTACTGTTCAGGCATATGATTTCAATATTAAAAAAATACTTAATACTCTCATAGAAGGGTTTGCAATTAAAGCAAGAGAAAAAGGTGTTGAACTCACTACAAAAATAAATAACAATATCCCTGATATTATTGTTGGGGATCAATATCGACTTAATCAAATAATGACGAATCTTATAGGAAATGCTCTCAAATTTACAGAAAGCGGTTCCATAGAGGTTATCGTTGAGTTAAAGAGTATTGAAACAGGAAAAAATCATCTTTATATTGAAGTAAAAGATACTGGTATAGGTATTTCTGAAGAGAAATTATCAAAAATATTTGATAGCTTTTATCAAGTAGAAGGTTCTGAAAAATCAAAAATTAATGGTACTGGTCTTGGTCTTGCTATTACAAAGCAACTTATAGAGTTACAGAATGGGGTTTTGCAAGCAAAAAGTACACCAGGAAAAGGTTCAACTTTTTACTTCTGTTTACCATTTGAAAAAAGTTCATTACAGTACTCTGACAAAAAAACTACTATTGTAGAGAACGATGATAGTCAATTAGAAGGTTTGAGAGTTCTAATTGCAGAAGACAACAAAATGAATCAATTTTATATCCAACAACTTTTAAATCGATTAGGTATTAAAGTAGACATTGCCGAAAATGGAAAAGAAGCAGTTGATATGTATAATATAAGTGAAAAAAGATATTATGATCTTATATTAATGGATATGCATATGCCTATCATGAATGGTTCTGATGCAATAATAGAAATTAGAAATTCTTATAAAGATTCCCTTCACAAAGTACCAATCGTAATGTGTTCTGCTGATGTATTTCCCGAAACGAGGAAAAATGCTATAAGAGCAGGAATCGATTTTTATCTCACAAAACCATTGAGTGAAGATGCATTGAAAGAAGTTTTATTTTGGCTTATTTCTGACAATTCTGAATCTATTAAGGAAAATCACAAATCAACTCAAGATTCATCGTTAAGCGATAATGTAAATCTTAAGCAATTAAAAGAAGATTTTGATGGAGACGAAAGTTTTATCATTTCACTTCTGGAAATATTTATTAAAGAAACGCCAGATGATTACAATAGTTTACAATCGAGTATGAAGCGTGGGTTTTTTTTAAGAGCTGGTAAATTAGCACATAAAATGAAATCAAGTTTTATGAATCTTGGGATGACAAATCATGGATATCACTTACAACAAATCGAAAGCAATATTGATAAACCTGAAAAATTAGAAATAGCCAAGAATCATTGGAAACAATTCCAATCTTTATACACTAAAGCGTTATTAAATGTTAACTTGCTTTTGATAGAATTAAAAAAAAATTAAAATAAAAATAAAGTTTTTGTAACATTTTGCGACTTTAATACGTATAACAGGTACAACACACTCAAACACAAAGTTGAATTTTACATGAGACAACTCAAAATTACCAAGCAGGTAACTAATCGTGAGACTGCTTCCCTGGATAAATACCTACAAGAAATTGGAAAAGTAGATTTGATTACTGCTGATGAAGAAGTAGAATTAGCACAGCGTATTAAAGCTGGTGATCAACGTGCTTTAGAGAAGTTAACAAAAGCAAACTTGCGTTTTGTGGTATCTGTGGCAAAACAATATCAGAATCAAGGATTAACATTGCCTGATTTAATTAATGAAGGAAATCTTGGATTAATTAAAGCTGCCCAGCGTTTTGATGAAACTCGTGGATTTAAATTTATATCATATGCTGTATGGTGGATTCGTCAATCTATCCTTCAAGCACTAGCAGAGCAATCTCGTATAGTACGTTTACCACTTAATAAGATTGGTTCTATTAATAAAATTAACAAGACCTATGCATTTCTTGAGCAAGCACATGAGCGTCCGCCAAGTGCAGAAGAAATTGCAAAAGAACTTGATATGACAATCAACGACGTAAAAGAGTCTATGAAGAACTCAGGGCGTCACGTAAGTATGGATGCTCCACTTGTAGAAGGAGAAGATTCTAACTTATACGATGTATTGCGTTCTGGTGAGTCGCCAAATCCTGATCGCGAATTATTACATGAATCATTACGTACTGAAATTGAGCGTGCATTAGAAACATTAACGCCTCGTGAGGCAGATGTGATTCGATTATATTTTGGATTAGGAGATCAACATCCTATGACTCTTGAAGAAATAGGAGAAACTTTTGACCTTACTCGTGAGCGTGTACGTCAAATTAAAGAAAAAGCTATACGCAGACTTAAACATACGTCTCGTAGTAAAATATTAAAAACTTATTTAGGATAACATCCTAAATAACGGTAACAACAGTTTATCATAACTGTTCGTTTTTTGATTGATGAATGAATCCTCGGCTGATTACCGAGGATTTTTTTTGTACCTTGTATATAAATTAAATAATCCCCCATTATCTATGTTCTATGGTATATGCTATGTAAGTACCTCTAATGAATCCATGAATACAAATGAACTCAAACAATTATTTGATTTTTGTACTTCTAAAAATATAAAACAAGGTATAAGCGGTGTTCTACTACACAATTCAGGAAATTTTTTACAGTATTTTGAAGGAACTAAAGAAGAAATCAAAAACCTTTACTATACTAAAATTAAAAAAGATACTAGACATAAAAATATCATTACTATTTTTGAAAAAGAAATCAATAATCAGTACTTCACTGGATATAACGCAGGTTTTACGTCTATAATAGAAAGGAATCAGATTAGGAATTTAAAAGCTTATCTTAATCTGCTTAAATACTTAGATTCTTCTGAAATGAAAATGCTTTCTACTACAGTTAATTCCTTTTTAAGCTCAAAGTAGAATTCTGAAAAAAGATGTAGTTTTGCAAAACATATAAACTTATTTTAATGTCAGAAAAATTAATTGCCCCATCTGTACTTGCAGCAGACTTTGCTAACTTACAACGCGATGTAGAAATGATCAATATGAGTCAAGCTGATTGGTTTCATATAGATATTATGGATGGTGTTTTTGTACCTAATATTTCATTTGGAATGCCAGTATTACGAGATATTGTAAAACATGCTACAAAGACAATAGATGTACATCTTATGATTGTAGATCCTGACAGATATATACAAACATTTGCAGACTTAGGTAGTAATATTCTTACAGTACATTATGAAGCATGTACTCATGTACATCGTACTATACAAGCTATTAAAGCTGCTGGAATGAAAGCTGGTATCGCTTTAAATCCACATACAAATGTTCAATTATTAGAGAATGTCATTCAAGACCTAGATATGGTTTGTATTATGAGTGTAAATCCCGGCTTTGGTGGACAGAGTTTTATAGAAAATACTTATACAAAGGTTCGTATTTTAAAAGAAATTATTACTCGTAAAAATGCATCTACACTTATTGAGATAGATGGTGGGGTAACCAATAAAAATGCAAAACAACTAGTAGAAGCTGGCGCTGATGTTCTCGTAGCGGGAAGTTATGTTTTTAAGGCCGATGACCCAATTATTACAATAAAAAACCTTAAAGCGCTTGTAAATTAATTGATTCTTTCTGTTTTATACGAGATATATAAAATAGTATCTCTTTTTAATCTCTAGACATAAATATTCTTAATATATACCAGAACAATAACATCAATGAAGCAAATAATCCTAATGCAGCGGCTACATATTGTTCTTCATGATACTTATGTACCATATTTGATGTTGTATAAAGTATAGATCCTGCAGCAAGGACAATCATTCCTACACTAAACCAAAGTCCCAAATCAAAACCAAATATTGTACCTGCTATAATAAGTCCTAATGCTATAAAAAAACTTATAGCTAATATTGATTTCAAAAAGGAAAAATCTTTTTTTGTCACAAATACAACAGTAGATAATCCTGCAAATAATGCAATTGTCATAATCGCTGCTTGTTGTAACATTTGAACACCATCAATAGCTTGTAATGCAAATAATAACATAGGGATAAAAATAAAAGCTTCTGCAACTACATATATTCCTAATGCCAGATAATGTGTATTCTTATCCTCTGACTTTAAAGCCAAATTTTCTGCATAATTTGTCACAAACATAAATACACCTAAAAGTATCAACCAACTCCATCCTCCTATTAAAGAAGCTGCAAAATTTACAATTACTGGTGATTGAAAAAACAAAATTTCTGTAATTATAAAAAGTAATACCGCCAGTGCAACATGAGTATATGTCTTTCTATAAAAAGTAGCACGACGTTCATCTGTTAGATTGCTAACAGTCATTATTTGAGGGTATTCTGAGTATTCCATATTTTTATTATCTAATAATTATTTAAGATAAATTGCAATCTATTAATAGTTTGCAAAACTAAAATTAAGTAAGCATTTTTGATATGCGTATAATTGAGGAAAATTAGTTTTAAATTCTTCAGGGGATTCCATAAAATACTCTGCAAGAACTGCCATAAATTCAAATTGATTTGTAAATGCATATGCTCTAAAATAACGCACCTCGTCTAGTTTGTCTTTTAAATCTTGATCTGTAAGTCTACGAAGTATTTTTTGAAACTGCCGTTCAAAACGTAACGCATCTATATCATCACTCTGTTTTGCTTCTAATTGCAGTGCATGCATAAACTCATGAATTCCAAGATTAAGGTTATCATCTGTAATACGGTACCCTATTTCAAAATCTTTCCAAGAAAGCACTAATACTTTTTCTCTAGGGTTAAATTCACCTTTATGGTAATCTCCATTTGATTTACTATAGAATGCTTCAGGGTAAACTAGTATAAAATCTACAAGTTTATAAATATAATGTTTTCTTCCAAAAGTCAACATACACCCTACAGAAGCAATAAGGACTCTCATACGATCCGTAACAATCAAATCGTCTCTACCTACAAATTGTTTATCCTCTATAAAACTAGCTACTCTATGCTCAAAACGACGTTTTTCTTTAGAAGTTAACAACTGGTAAAAATGTAATTCTGTAGAAAGTATCTCTTTTTGCTTTCGCGAAAGCTTTTTATACACCCATATATCTCTAAATATCAAACGGTCATACTTATTTGCATACCAATTCTCATACATTCTAAAGAATATATAGAACACCCAAATTCCTAGGGCTACCATTATATATGGTATTAACCAATCATATTCTTCAACATATTCTTGAACTATAAGCATAGCATAACAACGTATAAAAATGACATCTATTTCTTAGAGCTCTCTCCTTTAAAGTTTTGACCTGAATTTTTAAATAAAACATTAAACGTGGTTAAACTTCCATATATTCTGGTGAGGTATTGCTGCAAATCTATTTTATCCTGATCATCTAGTGTTTTACTTGAATTTATTTTTTGTTCCATCACTCGTATACGATCACGTATCATAACGATTTTATGAAAAAAAGTGTCAATTGGAATATCTTTAGAGCTAAGATTTTTATCTTTAGGATTTAATGTTATCGTTCCTCCCTTCCATTTATCTGCTATAGGAACTATTTCTGAAATATCGCTATACTGTTTAAGGATATCTCTAAGGCTTTTTTCTACTTCATAAAAACTAACAGTATCTACCTCACCTTCTACTGCTTCAATAACTTCAAATGTATCATCTACTGTAATGGTTTCTAGTCCATTTTTTATAAAAGTAACCCAATACAATTCTGCGGTTACATTTGTGACGACTCCTACTCCATAAGTATGGTGGTCTATACGAGATCCTATTCCTAAAATTTTTTGCATTATTTTAATTTGCTTTCGTCTAGCTTTAAAGCTAATTTATATCCTAATTTTTTACTTTTCTTATAATCTTGAGCCGCTTTATCTTTTTGACCTAACCTTTCATAAGCAAGTCCCCTATTATACTCTGCCCGACCATCTTTATATTGTTTTGAATCTATAACCTTAGTAAGATGCTGCACTGTCTCTTTATATTGTTTCATCTTTATTTCAATAATCCCTAGATTTAATAACGTAGGATTATTAGAGGGTGTCACTTTAAGAATTTTAAGAAATTCGACTTTAGCTTCTTTATACTTTTTTTCTTTAATATACTCAAATGCTTTTGAATACCAATCTTTAATATCTGTAGCACTATTTTTAACTGTGTACTTTTCTCTGCGTTTAATTAAATCAACATTCCCTGGATTTTTTTCTAGAGCTTCATCTATAACAGCTATTGCTCTATCTGTATCCTTATAAAACTCTAAAACACGTTGACTTTTGAGTTGCCATTGACTAATATCTTCAGGGTCGTATTTTAACCGTTTGTCTATTGTTTTAAAATAATTGATAGTATCTCCTTTTGCTCTATAAGCATTAAGTAAAATAACATAGTTATTTTTTATAGCTGGGTATTTTTCAAAACCTTGTTTTGCATAAAAAATAGCGCTGTCATTATTCATCTTACGTTGTCCGTAAATAATTCCTTTAAGCATCCTTGACTCATAATGATTAGGTGCTTGCGCTATTGCTTTATCCAAATGTACTAGTGCTTTATCTAAACGTCCCTCGCTCATAGCATACATTCCTTTTACATGTTCATTAGGTCTACCAACTCCTGCTATATTAAAAAAACCTGAAAGATCCTTAACTATCTTATCATATGAGAGCACATATGAATCTGTCATTAAATTTTTGTCTGTTGTATCGGCAAGTACATAATTTTGCGTTACATAAGATGTATACTTCATATATGATATCACAGAAGTACCTAATGTTAGAATTGCAAGAAATCCTAATATTGGCATACTTATGACAATCTTCTTTTCTTCCTTTTTTTCGTAAATATTATGAAATAATGCCAGTATAAGAGATGCTAATATTACAAAGTGACCTTGAATAGGTGTCCTCTCTAAAGGGAAATTAATTAAAGCATCAAAGCCATATCCTAAAAGAACAAATATAATAATAGCATACATCCATCTATCATCAGTATTTTGGTTTGTAAAAAACAATTTTAATATACAAAAAATCAATACCACAAACATGCATAGGTAAGCTATAAAACCTATAACTCCTACCTCTGCTAACATTTGTAAAAAGTCGTTATGTACACGTAATGGATAAATAAATTTATCTCTTTTTGTTGTTGCAAAATACTTATCCTTATTTGCTAATTTCCAATTTCCTAATCCTACCCCTAACAATGGATTTTCTTTAAAATCATCAAAGGCCATCTCATAGTATATAATACGCCCACTATCATACGTCACAAACCCTCTTTCTCCTTTATTACTTTTTACTGCCTTGTCATTAGATTTTAATGCTGGTGCAAATAATAATTCTTTAAAAGTATTTGCTCTTGTTGCTTCAATTCGGTTAATGTTTGTTGCAAATAGATATGACAATACTACAATTCCAATAAAAGGAAGTAAGACTGTTTTAAAAGAACTCATCAATGTTTTCTTACGAAGGCCATCTATAATAAAATATCCTAAAAATAGAACTACATAAAAAATAGAACTTAGTATAGCTGTTCTAGCAGAAATAAGTAATAATGCAGAGCTTCCAAGTAATAAACTAACTATACTTATTACCTTCCATTTACGAGTATGTTTTATAAGTCCCCATAGTATAAAAGGAATTTGAATAGATAATGTAGCTGCTGTAGCATTTTGAGTACCATATGTTGACAGCGCTGTTTTCCTTAACAATGTCGCATTTCTTGAAACATTAGCCTCCAATAACACCCATATTACTTGAATAGCAATAAGTATAACTGTTATATGACTCACCTTCACAACAAACTCAAACAGTTGTTTTGGGGCTATTTTAAAAATCAAAAATAAATTCATAACGGCTACCAAGCAAATAGCAATTCTAGCTAAATCTTTTATGCCTTCGGAAAGATTCAATGCCCCAAATAGAGACAAAATACCCAGAATAAAGAAAAAAATGTAACTACCAAAGAATATGGATATATGCCGTTGTTTATTAAAAAAAGCAATTTCTGCTTGATTGGCATAGACATAAAAAAGCCCTAATAAATTAACTACTGAAAAATAAACCCATTGAGAACCAATAGGATCCACAGATTTAAACCTAGGCACAAGGCCTATAATCAGATACAATATTATTAATGCCTTTGGAATGAGAAGGTCTAATTTTGGCTCATTTTTTCCCACAATGTCTTGTTTTTGATGGTGAACTAAAGTAGGTCTTTTCTATCAAAAAAGAAACTTAAAATCTATCTAAGAATGATCTACTCAATTTAAGTATTAGGAAAATTTTAACACTTATGACAAAATCACGATTTTTGTATTTGCGTATGTCTCACCGTAAAACAATTTATTTCAACTCGAATTATGCATTAGAACTTCGTGATGAAGGTTGGATGCGCCATAAAATATAGCATTTTATGAGTTTTAGCATAGCACCGTAAAGCCTGTCTTCACGAAGGTGGGGAGTTAAACTCAAAATGTAGTGCAACGGTATATTTTGCAGTACATTCAAGCTGTAATAGATTTTCTAATGCATAATTCGGGTTCAAAAGCAGATAGCTTGAAAAAAGAAAAGAGTTATATTATACCTGTTTTTGAAAAAGTGTTTACCTTTTTTTTAGAAAAGGGTATTTTAAATATATTGAAAGTATTAAGACTCAACAACTCCTAAAGTATAGAGCTGTTCTAAAGTAGGAGTATCACTACCTCCTGTAGGTTCTAACGTGATTCCAAAAGCTTCTGAATCATTTGGATTATCTATAGCAAAGAGTTGCATCCCTTTTGCATCATATTGGTCTAGCACTCCCATATTTGTAGGTATAAGTGGATCTAATGTAAGTGACCATAACTGATATACTTTCCCTTCTGGAGGGGTTGGTAATCCTTGTACATCAACATAGACTTTACCAGCATCTTTATCCCAATACACTGAAGCATACGCTTTAGGAGCTATATCTTGAGCATCTAATGGAACTGTAATTATATCTCTATTACGTAAAATATCAAGTAACTTGGTTGTGTTTTCCAAACCTTCTTCGGCCATTTGTATTTTGCCTTCTTGAAGAATTTGTTCACGTTGGATATCTACAATTTTGTCTTCTAATTGTTGCTTTGCTGCATATTGATATCCTATAACTACTAATAACAATATTGCTGCTACCCAACCTAAAGAAGAAATAAGAATCGTACGCTTACTTATTTGTTGTATTGGCTTTCGCGAAAGCGGAATTACTCCATCCGTACCTTCCTTATATATTCTTTTTTGAATAGCTTCAAAATGAGATGATGTATCCGGAGCCACAGCTGATGAAAGTTGTAATAATACTGTCTCGATGCGCTCTACCTCAGCTTTCAATTCAGGATACAAGGCAACAAGGCGAGAAACTTCAAAACTTTCTACTTCTGTAAGTGTCCCGTAGACATAGAGTTCTAAAACTCCCGAATCGATATATTCTTTAATATCTATCACGCTTCTCCTAATACTTCTCTTAATTTTTTAATACAAATCCTATTACGGGTTTTTACGGTCCCTAACGGAATTTCTAACTCTTCAGCGGTTTCTTTTTGTGTATATCCCTTAAAGAAAAGTAGTTGTATTACCTTTTTACATAAAGGTTCTAATACCTCAATATACTTTTTAATTCCTATTGTATCTACCTTTGAAGAAAAACTACTTTTTTCTTCGAGGACATCTACGTAATATGCGGCACTCTGGTTTTGCTTACTATTCTTAAATGCTTTAGAACGTGTTTTATCTATAGCTGCATTACGAGCTATATTTAATAACCATGTAAAAAAACGTCCTTTTTTTGAGTTATAAGAACTCGCATTATTCCATGCCTTCACAAATACATCTTGCAATACTTCTTCCGAGAGTTCTCGATCATGTAATACACTGTAAATAACTCCTAAAATACTCTCTCTGTATAACTCATAGAGTTCCGCAAAAGCACTCTCGTTCTTTTGTTGAAATCTTGTTATAAGTTGATCTAGTTGCATGGTTTTTTACAAACATCTAATGTACATTATTCTTATCAAAAACAACACAAAACAATACTTTAAAATGTTTGTTTAAAAGACAATAAAAAGAATTTCTTAAATGTCTTTTTTGCCCAAAGACGTTCCTCTTCAGAAAGTGGGTTGTGATCTAATATCAATGCCATCATAGAATATTCTTCTTCACTATATTTTCTAGGGATTAAAGAGATATTATTATTATTCATATGAGTCAAAAACAACTCTGGTATTCCTATTAATTGTTCTGGTAATTCATTAAAAAGATTATGACCTGCATGGATGACCCAAACTTTTTCCATTTCTGAAATTTCTTTAGGCAAAGACGTAAGTTGATTATGGTCTATATAGAAATATCGTATTTGTGACACTTTTCCTATCGTTTTAGGTAATACTTTTAATTCATTATGGTCAAGCCAAAGAGAATACAGCTTGGGTAATTTTCCTAAGTAATGATAACTCATTTCATCTTGAATATGATTATGAGAAAGGTTAAGATCCTTAAGTGTTTTTAAGTTTGTAATATTTTGTGGCAAGTATCTAATTTTATTTCCTTTTAAGTTTAGAAAATCTAACGAGATACCTTCCAAATGAGTAATCGTTTTTTCTATATTAAGTAGAGGGTTATAACCTAAAGATAGTTGTTTCAGATTTGAATATCTTTTTAGCTCTAAAGGAAGTTCTCTTAGATTAAGGCTATCTAATAGAAGTACTTCTAGCTTTTCTGGAAAAGGAATAGAAGCTAATATTTGAGAAATATCTAAATCTACATTTCCAGAGAGATTAAGCATTCTGAGTTCATGTAATTGTTCATACGCTAATGGGAGATCTGCACGATTTTGATAACTTACATCTAATCGTCTTGTATGAGTATCAATAGCAGTAGTTTTTACAGTCTCTCCATAAAACGTTGTATATGTACTGCAACTTGATAGCAACAATAGTGTTATACATGATATAAATAGTATTCTACTCACGATCTGTTTCTAAGGTATAAATGGCACTTCCTGTTATTTCAAAAAATAGCTTATCATTTTCTTCTACATTCCATGGAAAACGGGGATTCAAACCAAATCCATCATGTAGTGTATTCTGTACATAGGCCCCTATCCACTTACTATTGACTCCTATCTTTGAATGTAATTCATAGTTTTCATCTTGATACGTTCCAAATGCATATAGATTTGCATAAAATAAATCTTTAAAAGGAGGTAATGTAAACCAAACATTCTTACGTCCATCATCAGAATTTATAGTATTTCTAGGAGATCTTGAGTAATCAGGCTGTGGTGTAAACAGCTCAATACCAATACCTGCTTGATACACACGATGCACATCTCGTATATTTGCAAATCCTAACGTAAGTGATCCTGTAGTAGCATAATCTGTACGTTCTCCATTAAAGATATTTCCAAATTTAAAATCGTTTGAAAAAACAGCATGCACACTATGATCTGCATTTCCAAAGCGCATAATAAATTGTCCTCTTTTTATGCCATAGCTTTTTAAATCTTTTGGCAAGTGATCTTTTCTAAAACCAAAACCAAAACCATTAAATCCTCCTTCGCCATTTGGATTAAAAATAATAGCTGTATTTAATTCTGATACAGAAGATCCTAATAAATTTGTGTTTTTTCCTATTCCACCAAGTGCAAAAAACTCATATGAGTACCCTCTTCCTGATGTTTTCTTGGTATGTCTTTTCAAAAATTGATAAGATGCAAAAGAGACGCCACTTTCTATAGAAGCATCACCATAATTTAATGTCCCAAAACCAAACGCACCTATTTTAAGCCATTGATTTTGATTACCCAAAGTGATTTCTGCTTTCAACAAGAGTCCTCCATCTGCTCTGAGCCGCTGACCTTGAACCTTATGAATTACTATTATAAAAACGATAATAAATATGTATCTATGGAGAATCAAGTAGGAAATGGTTAGCTTTTTTATACGTACACAAGGTACTATTAAAATCACTGTAATAGTAGTCTAAATTCTAAAGTCCTTACGCTAAATATATATTGAGATCACTCCTTTGACACTTCGTAACTATTTAAATAGTTAGAAAGTATCAATTTTAATAAATATTTAGGTAGTATCTATTTGTATTTAAGTTACATTTAAGACGTAATAACGAGACCATATTTATGAAACGTACAGTGATGGGCATTGTGCTAATAGTAGTAGCCTTATTTATTTCTGGAGTATTTCTTATAAACAATACATCATCTCAGGATACCGCATTCCACCAAGACTTAGCAGTATTAGAAGAAGATACGACTTCTGTGCCAACACGTCGAGAACTTCGTCGTAGCTTTTTTAACAAGCGAGAAATTCTTGTTGTTTTCGGAACTCAAGATCAAGCACTTGATCAAAAATATAAAACATTACTTCAAAAAGTCTCTGAGTTACCACAAACAGGCAGAAGAAGAAATGCTACCATTCGTTATAAACATATCTCTGAAGTAACGCAAACAGATATACAAGAGCACATTCTTTTTATCATAGGAACATCTCAAGACAACTTTTTACTCAAACGGCTGACTAAAAACATTCCAGTTTCTTTTCCTAATAAAGAGATTGTTTTTAATTCCAAATCATATACATCTGCTTCTGATATTTTATCAGTGGCTTTTTTTCCAAATCCAGAAAACAACACACTTCCATTCTCTTTTCTAACTGGCAATGATCCTGTTACTCTTTTTGATTTCTTTGCCGATAGAATAGCCTTATCTGGTGCTTCTTTTTTCTGGCAAAATATGGATTATGAAATCTATCGTTCTACTAATAGAATTACGATGGGTAATTTTAATGCACAATGGAAATTAGATCCAAACACGTATTTTGATTACTCCGAAGGAAATGAAACTATTGCACAATCAGCTCATTTTGATATCATTGCGCATCAACACAACTTGTCACAAGAAGCAACAACAACGCTCGTAACTGATTTAGAAAGTACCTATCAAAAAATGATTGATTTTACAGGAAACACCAAAGCCATTCCTAAGATCAAGTACCATATTTATACAACTGCTGAAGATAAAGGTCTAATGGTAGGCAATACAAAACAATCACATATTGATATAGAAAACAATGAAGTACATACTATTATCAATAATAAATACCGCAATAATTACATAGAAAAAGAAAATGAATTATTCTTACAGCATAGTATAGGAGAAGCTTCTTCCAAAACGTTATCAAAAGGACTTTCTGTTTATTTTACAGATCAATGGCAAAGAGAAGGATATCCATACTGGACAGCGCGTTTACAAGAATCAGGAAATACACTAAGCATAAAAGAACTTTTTGACAATGAATTGATAGAGAAAGAGTCTCCACTACTTACAGAATGTATGTCTGCTTCACTCATAGCATTCTTATTAGAAGACATAGGAAAAGACACACTTTTAAAAAAATATAAAGATTGGATTCCTTCTCAAAAAGAGATACGAGTATTAGAAAAGAAATGGCAACAATATCTAGCTAAAGAAGCTCATAAATACCCTCAAAAGAAAAGAAAAAAATCAGATATAGGTTATCTCAAAGGATTCAATTTTGCTCACGAAGGGTATAGTATTTACAATGGTTATCTTTCCAGAAAAGCTACAGAGGCTATAGAAAAGCAACACGATATGGGAGGCAATGCTATCGCTATTGTTCCTTATAGTTATATACGAGGACAAAGCGCTCCTACGTATCTCTCTATAGGCAGTAGAGCTGGGTCAGAAAATGACCAAGGAGTCGTTCACTCTGCCTACGAAGCAAAACAACTAGGTATGCAATCAGTATTAAAACCTCAAGTTTTTTTCGGTAATAGTTGGCCAGGTGCCCTTGAGTACAATACTGAAGAAGATTGGAATGCCTTCTTTAATTATTATTACAGATGGATTCGTCATTACGCCTTCCTTGCAGAGATACATCAGATAGACGCTTTATGCATGGGTGTAGAATTTGCAAAAGCAACGTTAAGTCATGGAGAACAATGGAAAGATATGTTTAAAAAAGCCAGAGGGCTCTATCAAGGAAATATGACATATGCAGCCAATTGGGGAGACGAGTTTGAAAATGTTGATTTTTGGAATGAACTCGATTTTATAGGATTAAACTCATACTATCCATTAAGCAAAAATGACAACCCTACAGATGTTGAATTAAAAGCTAATTTTGAGGTCGTAAAAACAAAAATCAAAAACGTATATCAAAAATATAAGAAACCCATTGTTTTTACAGAAATTGGTTTTAGAAGTATTGATGCCCCATGGAAAAATCCACATGCAGATGGGAATACGCCTTTTAATGACGAGCATCAACGACGTTGTTATGAAGTTATTTTTGAAGGCATTCAGAACGAATCGTGGTGTGCAGGAATATTATGGTGGAAATTTCCTAGTTATTTAGAATATCGCGGCTCAGAAAACACTGCATTTACACCTAATAACAAGGCGACAGAAGCAACTGTTAAAAAGTGGTTTGCTATTGACTAAAAATGCCTCTTTATATGCTTTCGCGAAAGCATATACAACCTTATTTTTGTACCTGATCATCATTGTATACCAACTCTTAAAATCATTACTCTTTTAATACTAGTGGACTCCGCTTAGAGATATGTAATTATGGAGCTGTTTACCAGAACATTGATTAATCCCTAAATCTTTCACAAGTCTTTGAACCAATTTAAGTAAAGTCGTATCAACATTTTTACTATATTTTAATAATTTACTGCCCTTTAATTCACTATAAATAAGAAGAGAAATAAGTTCCTCGATAATTTGTGTACGAGCTCCATCTTCATTTTCATCAATTTCTGAATTACTCTTTCTTTTTCTATCTAAAAGTTTTCGAATTACTGGCGACCACCCTAGATTAGCTAGATATCCATAATAAAAATGTCATGAAACCTATAACCATCATCTTCGTAATTGTTGCCTGTCAATGGATTCCCAATTAACTTTCCATTATCTTGATTTACTATTTTTTGAAAAACATAGTTTATGGCTCTTACAACCAATAAAACGGTTAGATTTATAGTGCTCTAAATTTGTTTAGGACTGGATTGATTCATAATAAAAAATTTAAGAGGTACAAACTTTTATTTTTTGTAAGTTATATCGGCACTAATTTTCTTTTAATAATTTAAAAATATTCAAAATTCAAGTTATAATTGCAATATGTTTATTTAAAATACTGCTGATTAACCAATATCATAATTTTCTAATCATTGGTATGGAAATCAAAATCATAAGTACTGACGCAACTAGTAAAGGCATCATATTTTTCACTGATTCTATATCATTTTCTTTTTTAGAATATTCAGGCACAAATTGATTCCAATTGATAGCATCAGCATGCTGTTCTTCAAAGATTTTTGGATAGAAAAACAATCTCAATTTTTCATGAAATGCTTCAGTTTCATGCAAGTAATCTATATGCTGACTCATACTAGTGCCCGCAGATGCATTAAAAGCAAGTTGAATGTGCATATTAGGAATTATTGATGAAATTTGTTTACTAATATTTTCACGTAACTTAATCTTTTTACTTAATGAATCTTGTTGATTTTTTGAATCGTCATCTCCCATTTGTTGCATTGCATAGTACCATAACCAATTAAATCCATCAGTTGGATATCCATATTTTTTGAATTGTGGATAGTGTTGATAAAATTTCTCAATAGTAGCAAACTTATCCGTGTCCCATTTTGTATGATATCCATCTCTTTGAGCTATTGCTGTACTTAAGGCTTCTGGGACTGGATATTTTGAAGATACATAAGCATTAATGCCAGCTGGTAATAGAATAATTAAGAGTAGCCAAATTGATAAAAGAAGTAACGCATTGAAACCAGAAGTTTTCTTAAAGACAATTACAAAAAAGGCAAGCGTAAACCAAAATATGACATATAGGATAGATAGTCCTAACATTGATAAAAAATTACCGTTTATAGGTATATCAAGCATAAATTTTGCAAAGCAAAAAAGAAAGATCAATACAAATAATAAAAGTATTAATCTAATTGAAAGTTTAGAAATAATAAATCGTAATTTAGATATAGCTTGAATAGCTACCAAGGACCATGTACCTGTTTCTGTCTCTTCAGAAATAACATTAAATGTTAAAACAATAACAAGCAGCGGAAATAAATAGATAATAATAAAAGAAAGATCAAGATTACCTGATTGTAAATTCATTGGATTGACCAAATCAGCATCAAATTTTTGACCTTCAAAAGTCTTGATTGTAATACGTTTTACAGTAGAGTTTACATCTGCTTGACCAATCGATATTCCTGATAATGGATTTATCTTTTTTATATAGGCAAACTTTGCGTAATAGAGTAACAAACCTAAGTCCTCATTATGAAGTGATACTTGCCTGTTAAAATGTTGTTCTTGATGAACTTTAACTTCTGCAATTGCTTCTTGTTGTCTTGATAGGTGTTTGCTCCCAATAATAATACTAATGACACCTAATAGAATAACTAGTAGTAAACTAATCCACACCTCTTTAGATCGAATGCATTGTTGCAAAAATAGTTTATAAGTTGTCATATCGCTTTTGCTTTTTTTGAAGTGAATAAGAGTAACCAGACAACAAAAAATGTCCATAATAGCATAGAAGTCAATGCTGGAAATACTTCTTTAATTGAAATGCTAAAGGCAATTGATTTATGGCTAAAATCTGAAAATTCTTCCCAATGCTCATGATCTACGATATGGGTTTTTCCTTCAGAACCGCTTTCCTTTTTTGGGCTGATATATTCCATTTGTAATTCATTCATTGTTTGAGACATTTGATAACGATAGTCATCTGCTTGCTTTTGAAAATCCACATAAGAAGAAAATCCCGTTCCCGCCATTGTCATAGATAACTGCTTAATAGCTGTAAACGGATTCATATAGGATGAGAACCGAGTAACATTATTTTGAGCTTTATAGATATTTACCAAGTCCTCATGATGTTTTTTATATAAAGTAGATGAGATTTTCTCACCTTCTTTCATTACAAAACCAGCATAATTAAAAGGTAAATCAGTTACTTTACTCACATTATGAGTCGTCAATACGGAGTCACGCATGTTGTTATAGTGAGGATCATCTGGATTATGACTATCTCCTTTTTGAATGATTTCTTTCTCAATAGCAGATTGAAAAGCTAACTTGGTAGGAGTAGGAAACCAATAATTACCCATTGCTTGAGCAGATTTTGGCAACAATACAACCATTAACAACCATATACCTAATAATCGTAGTAGTGCATTTTTTGAAGTACGACTACTGGCTGACACCACGATTGTTAAAGCAGAAATAATATATAAGAAGGCTAAATAACCAAAACCTAATAATAATAATCGAAACCAATTAAAGTCATTTGTTACTTGACCTCCTAGTGTTAAAAGTGCAACTATGACCACTAAAATGATAGGAATATAAAAGAGCATAGCTATTCCAAAGAGTCCAAAAGATTTTCCAAATAAAATATCTTTCCAAGTAGCGCCTTGAGACAATAACATCTTTAGCGTACCATTTTGCTTATCTGCTGCGACACTTGAGAATCCTACAAAAAATAGTATCAATGGTAGTACTAGTTGAAGTAATAGCGCTAGACTTAATTCTCCAAATCTCAAAGTACCTGTAGAAAATGTAGCTTCAGAGAAATTCACGCTATTTTGTTGATGTGCTTCTAAAAACACTGTATTTCCAGTAAAATTTTCTAATCCATAATCAAATAATACTAAAGGTGAGCTTTCGCGAAAAGCAAAAGTCCCAAAATGCGCCATTCTATGCGGATGCTTATCAGGATTTGCTTCCCAACTTTGCCTAGCTTTGACTTGATGTTCTTGTCGAATATTATTTTGAGTGGTATAGTTTTTTATACCACTAACAGCCGCATAAGCTGTTAGTAGTATAAAAATCAAGTATAGCAGATAAAAAGTTTTAGGCGTAGTTGCATTACGCCAAAAATTCATTGCGAATAATTGGATATTTGCCCAACTCATCTCTTAAAATTTATAAGAAGTAGTTAATAGTACATTTCTAGGTGCTCCAGGGAAAAGTCTACCCGCGCTAAGCGCACCATCAAAAAATCTGTCATTTAAAACATTATTAAGTTTTAATGAGATTTGTATATCTCCTCCAGATGGACGATAGTAAGCAGCTGCATCAAAAACTGTATACGATGGCAATAATACACGGTTTGCAAACCAAGAGAAACTATCACTACGGTATTCTGCACCTAAACCTACTCCAAAATTTCTTAAAGTACCTTCTTTAAAATCATATTTACCCCAAAAATTAGCACTATGCTCTGAAGTTCCACCTATACGTTGACCAATTAATGTTGGGTCTTCATCTTCTTTAATTTCTGCATCTGTAAATGCATACGATGCGCTAATTTGAAAGTTTGGCAATAAATGTCCTGTAACATCCCATTCAAAACCATTACTTCGTTGCTCACCTCTTTGTGTGAAAACAAAATCTTCATTTGGATCCTGTAGTAACAAGTTTTTTTGAGTAATGGAATAAATCGCTGCATTCATAGTAATTTTTCCATTTAAAAAATTTGCTTTAGTACCAATCTCTACATTATTACTTCGTAAGGGGTCAAAATTAGATGGTAATGGAGCTCCAAAGAAAAAATTCCCATTAACTGGTGACAAACTAAATAAATTAGCTTGAGGCTGGAAACCTTCTATATAAGAAGCATAAACACTAACATTATCTGTAGCTTCATACGTAAGCCCTATTCTAGGTAAAAGAGCTGTGTTATCAGTAATAGTTTCATTATCAGATTGATAATTAAAAATATCTTCAAAAAAGTCAAGGCGAAGATTTACTAAGGCTGAAAATTTACCTGTTTTAAATTGATTTTGAACATAAAAACTATTTGATGTGGTAAGGTTAGCTGGAATAGCAAATTCTGAGGTAATGTAATTAGTAGTAACTCTTGCTGTATTATTAGGATTTGCAAGGTCTAAGTGGTCTACATTAGGTCTAGGAGCGAGTACTCCATCTATTTCTATAGTTTCAAATTGATCTGCTTCATCAGGATTGAATGAAGTTGCCGTTCCATTTAATCGTCTATAACGGCGAGCACTATTAGAAGCCCCTCCTATGGTACGCTCCCATCGGCTACCATCATACCCTACAAGTAATTTGTTAGTTATATCATCACCAATAAAGTCAAAATTAAAATAAGCATTGTAGTTATCTGTAATCCAGAATTGTTGTCTTTCTGTATAACGCAATTCTGCTAGAGATGGAGATATTCTATTTCCTTCTATATCTACAGCAAATCCAGCAAAACGATGTTCTGCAAGACCTTCTCGCCAAGTTTGCTTCATATAAGAAGCATTAAATCCTGTGTTATCTGTAATTTGTTTATTAAAATTACCAGTTACTATAAACTCATCAGAATTATAAAAATCATTGACTGCTGCTACGTTTGTAGAAATAGATGTACTATTTACATCAAAATTACCATTATCATCTGCAAAAATTGGTTGACCACGATCTAGATTTCCTCTACCACTACTATAAATAATTTCTACATTTAGTGCTGTAGAATTATTGGGTTTAAATGTGATAGATGGTGTTAATAATAACTGATTATTTTCCACAAGATCACGGAAAGATCTAGCCTCTTGCACAGCTGCATTAAAACGGTATAGTAAAGTTCCAGACTCATTTAAGGGTCCTGTAAAATCTCCTGTAGCTCGTAAGGTTCCAAAACTCCCTACAGTTGCAGTAACTTCTCTCCTTTTTTCATTCAGGGGTTTTTTAGTCACTAAATTAACCGTTCCTCCTGGATCTGAACTAGAAAATGTTATTGAAGATGGGCCCTTAATTATTTCTGCTCGCTCAATGTGAGAAGTAATAGGTTGTAAGAAATAAAACTGACGCGTTCTTAAACCATTAAGAACTTGACCATCTTCTACTTTTATTAAACCTCTTATACTAAAGTGATTATAAAAACCAGTATGATTAACACTACTTGCTGTACTTATGGCATCTGCGATTTGAAAAGCTTGCTTATCCTGAAATAACTCTTTTGTAATTGTAGAAATAGCTTGTGGTAATTCTTTATTCTTAATTGCTGATTTAGTGGAAGAAAAAGAGTAATCACTAGTGTAGTCAGTCCTTGCTCGACCAATGACTTCTACAGTTTGTAATTGTTCTGTATTTTCTTCTAATTGAATGGTACCAATATCAAGGGTTGTATCGTTACTAATTTCGATACTCTGTTTATAGATTTGAAATCCTAAATACCGTACTTCAAGGTTGTAATTTCCGTAAGGTGCATTTATTTCAAATTTCCCAGAATCATCGGTTAGTTTACCAAAAGTATTTGTGGCGTTCTTTAGTGAAATTGTAGCTCCAATTATTGGAGTATCTTGATTGTCGACGATGGTACCTGTTACTTGAACTTGTGCAAAAGAAGCACAGCTAATTAATACCAACAATAGAGTGGATAATGATTTAAAAATATTCATTGTTTTGAATGGTTTATTTACGTTTAGATAGTTTTTAAATATAGATTTTGTAATTCGGTAGCATTAATGATCTCAGTGCTTGAGGTATGAACTAATTGCCCTTCTTTCATAATACCAATTTTAGTTCCCACGTTTACTGCATTAAAAATGTCGTGAGTAGCCATAAAAATGGCTTTTCCTTCATTACTTAATTCTTTACAAATTTCAGTGAATTCTAAGGTTGCTTTAGGGTCTAAACCTGAGATAGGTTCATCCATAAAAATGTACTCTGCATTTTTAGAGAGTGCGATAGCAATACCTACTTTTTGTCGCATTCCCTTAGAATAAGAAGATAATTTATTTTGATGAGCAGTCTCTTGAAGTCCTGCTTTTAATAAAAAATTAGACAACTCAGAGGTAGTGTACTTAAACCTTGCTAACCTGCTAAAGAAGTTAAGATTTTCAATACCCGAAAGATTTCCATATAGCTGAACTACCTCTGGGATATAAGCAATCATTTTAGTGGTTTTATTATTGTTTGGTTTAACAGTAATACCATTTATCATTGCTTCTCCACTAGTAGATGCAATTAAACCTAAAAATAAATTAATTGTTGTTGTTTTACCTGCGCCGTTTTGACCAAGTAAACAAAAAATTTCGCCCTTATCAACTGATAAATTCAACTGATTAAGTGCTTGGCGTTTACCATACATTTTGGTAAGATTTCTCGCTTCAAGCATGTTTTGAAGTATAAAAAGTTATTGACTATAAAAGTCTTTAAGTAAAATCCAGTGTTGGCATCTAGAATATTCGAAATTTCTAAATGCCTACTACTATGAAGAAAGTCATGAAAATGGAGGGCCGCGAAGATATAACTGTATAAATACAGTTCTTTGTAAAGAGAACTTTAAGTCATCACTACTTTTGCATATAGTATTCTCAAGTAAACTTAGTATAAATGGGCCTTCATAATAGAATTGCTGATCCAAATAAAAATCGCAAATGTAGCAGTATGAATCTACAGCGATATCATTACTATCGTCCTGCTGTTCTTTTTCGTATGTATTGTCAGAAAAATGAAAGTTAGTATGAGTAGCTAACAATTGAGGTAATATAAAGATGTATAATCCTAAAATACTTACCAATATGTTATCCCAATTTTTCATGATTAATTCTTACTAGTTTTTATACTAGTATTTGATGTATTTGTACAACAATTGTCATCAACACATTGGCAATATGTACGATTATAAAGGTGTAGTAATACTAAAGAAATAGAGGGGAGATAAATCAGCTCTTCTTTTATTTCCAATATCTCAAGTTTTTCATTTATAATGATGGTAGCTAGAAATACCCAACTAATCCATAATGCATATTTCATCCCATTTTTTGAAGTATTCTTTGTAGACCAGTGCACTGCAAATAGAGAAATAAAAATAAAGAATATATCTATCAGTCCCCACCAGAACGGATGAGAATGAGAATGATGTAATTGCCCTGTATGTATGGTGAATAAAAGTGGCGTAGCTAAGCAGTGCACTAAACAAAGAGAGCTAGCTGCAACTCCTAAAATATTAGCCCTTGGTTTAAGGTTGAATACTTTATTCATTAAAATGGTTTAAATATTTAAAAAAGCTATTATAGTAGTAACTTAAATCTAATTAAAGAAGGCAGAAAATAGTAATCAGCCAGTAGGTTTCTATTAAGTAAATTTGATCTGGATCGTTAATAAAATAAATATTTTAAACACGTAAGTAAAATTTCAGGAATCACTAAAATTTTATTTTTTTTACTAGAAAATATAGATTTAAGTACTAATAATGTTTTAACATAGAGAACATTATTAGTAACACAAATCACTTTATTTTGACAAATTCATTAAATAGAGACGGTAGTCTAGATAATAGGTGGAGGTTTGTTGTAAATAGAAATTGGCGAAGCAATTTTCTCTATTGGAGTACTATATTGGGTGTATACTATAAATGAACTTGGAATATTTTGCAAGTTATTTTCAAAGTGAAATATATCACCAGTAATCAGGTCAAATTGGTTAGAAACAGATATAGCATCACAGATCTCACAAGAGATTGAATCATCATCTCCTGATAAATGATTCATTGCATGCAAGTTTGCAACCCTCGGAACGAGGAATGCTACTGTAAATAGCAAAGTAATAATATGTGTAATTACCCTTTGATGCATAAACGCAAGATCAGAAATAATAAAATGCGAATATTGATTTTAACAAAAAATTAAGGATTTGACTTCAGTTAACTCTCTACGTATTTTCAAAAAAACAAAATAACACTCTAATATTGAATATTTTATGATGTATTTATATCAAATATAAGTTGACAATAATTGTACTTAATCCTTTAATAGTATTTTATTCATTTTGATTAGGGAAAAGTTCAAACCTTCGATTAATTAACAAGAAGTAATTTAAGCTAAGGATTTAATTTTGAGGCAAATCACAAAACTCTTTCAAATACTAGATTTCAAAAAGATTTACAGTATTGTGACAACCTCAATGATTCAAAGCTCAAGCATATTTATTGTAATTTTAACGATTAATGTCACTTATACTACTACTTGATAATACTATCTTTTAGTATTTTTAATTCTTTTCTTAATGATTTAATCTCTTCATGAAGCTCTTGTATCCCTTTTACTGCTAAAACAGCTCCCATCTTGTCATAAGACATACTGTAATATTCCTCATTTTCATGCACCCATTCCGGAAATACTTCTTTTACATCTTGTGCAATAAACCCTAATTGCCTGGCTTGATCTTTGGCTTTGTCTTTCCAATGATAATAAATGGGTTTGAGTTGGTCTATTTTATCTAGAACACTCTCTTTTACAGGCTGTATGGCTTCTTTGAGTTTTCTGTCAGACATTCCAGTAATATTACCTGCAGCAGTTACAGTACCACTAGAAGTTACTTTAAACTTACTTCCTCCACTTCCTACTTCCAGTTGACCATCCGTTCTTAATATACTATGCCCGCAATAAATACCACTAGTAAAACCGAGTAAATCGGTCCTTGGATTTAACCGTAACCAACTATCAGTAAATCTAATAATTTCCTTCCCATCTCCAAAATATGCAGATCCATTAGCATAGATATTTCCACTTGAGCGTGTCTCTCCATTTTCATTTACCGAAAAAAGAACATTTCCAATTCCAGTAGTCCCTCCACCTATTTCAAATTTACTGACATTATTATTATTAGAATCTATATTGAGTCGTATATGGTTGTAAGAGTTTATAGTAATACTATCTCTATCAGTTGTTTCATCTCCATAAGATGATCGTATACAATGTTCTTTTTTAGACCCAAAATCAGTAGTTCCAGGAACCCACCCAAAATACAAGCCTTCAAATTTTACTAATTTAGAAGCAACACCAGAAGCGATTCTTCCTCTGATATTTTGATTTGCGTTGATATCTCCTCCGGCATTTAAATTAGTTGCTGTAGAAATATTATCAAAAGCAATGATTCTTCCTTTAAATCTACCATTTCCTGCGCCATCTATTCCCGCTACATTACCTGACTCTGTTTTAAAAATAAATCCCCTATTAACTCCTCCATTATTTAATATTTTAAAATACATATTAAAATCAGAAGTAGTTTCTCCATTAACTCTACCTCCATTTGCGGTAGTTGTCATATAGATCTTAAATTTATCAGAATTATAAAAACGATATCCTTTATCATTACCAGAAGTACTAAAGTTTCCAGAAGCGGTTACAGTACCACCCGAAGTTACTTTAAACTTACTCCCTTCAGAACCTATTTCAAATTGACCATCGGTTCTTAATTTACTTGTACTACAGTAGATACCACTATTAAATCTAGAAGCCGAAGTTGTAGAAGGATTTAACCGTAACCATCCATCACTAAACTTAATAATCTCTTTATCTCCTCCATAATATGAGCCTTTACCACTACCAGCTCCTGCATACATGTTACCTGCAGCATGAACGCTTTTTGCAGTAGAAAGGTCGTTAAAAGCAATTACTTTATTAACATAAATACTTGCATTTGCATGTGTTTTATTCTTACCTCTGGCTGCGTTAAAATAAAATCCATTAGTATTGGGGTTAAAACTGATGGCATCTACATCGGAGACTGTATTATAATTAAAAATTAAATAATCACCGTTAAAAGCATTGTTTTCATTTACTCCTTTTCTAACAAAAGGAGTAACAACGTCATCTTTTATAAAATCTTGCTCATTTATCCAATTTTGTGTGGCAACGCGTTGGTTATTCTCTAAAATAGCGCCATCACTAAAACGCATGAACGTATTTTTCCCTAAAACTCCAATATTACCATAAGATCGCACATTACTCCCTAGCCATATTAGAGGTAAATTTGTTTCAAAATGGAAAGCATCAGGAGTCTCAGCGCCAAGGCTTCCATATCCATGAGGCGTTTCTATACGTATCTGACTTCCATAAGTATGGAGTGCTTTATCTGTTGCAGGGCCTCCAATTCCAACAGAGCCTGAAAACACTCCCCCATTTTTAGATATAAAATTATCAGGAGCGCCTTTAAAGAATCCTTGAGTATTTACCCATTGTTCTGTAGCAACTCGTCTCTCTCCTATACTTATATATCCTTTTGAATTGGTATTCCCAAACTCATCTACCGAAAAAATAACATTATCTATTCCTGAAGTGCCTCCGCCAATTTCAAACCTGGATTGTTGATTATTGTTAGAGTCTATATTAAGTCGTATATGATTTGCTGAGTTTATAGTGATACTGTCTTTATTCTTCCACTCATTTCCATATCTTGATCTGATAGAGTGATTTATATCTGTCCCAAAACTAGAAGGTGTAGATATATGACCTAAGTATAGACCTTCAAATTTAAGAAGCTTAGAAGGGGGTCCGCCATCAATATTTCGACCAATGATATCTCCTTTTACTTCCAAAGTATCTGTAATATCCATTTGAGGAGCAGTTACTTTTCCTTCAAAATCCCCTCCTGTTTTAGGCACAAAATCATCTGATATCGGAGGTGAAATAGTAATTGTTGTACCGTCAGATAAGGTAATATGTATACTTCCATTGATTTCTGTAGTAACATCTGCAATCGTATGACCATCACTGATATGCCTAAAAGCATTAATTAAATCTGAAAATTGCAGTTCTGTAGGGATATCGCCTCGTTCAAAATAACTTTTTAATGTATCTTTTGATTTTAACGATACTTCTTCTGGTGCCAAAATTGTATTGTCAATCAAATCTTCATCTTGAGGAAAACCAGGTCCTACGTCTATTGGATCATGTAGATCTTCAGGAGTTGACTCTACTGATCCTTCTCCTCCTGGTCCTGTTAATTCTTGTTCTGATTCTTCCATGCTTTTTATTTTTTTATGAATTACTTTCTGTACTTGATATTTCTATTGTTATTAAATCCGAAGCTTTAGAAGGCACCGGCTTTGTTATCAGTGTATCAATACCTTCTTCTATTATAGTATATGAAACCTCGTTACGTATCGTAACTCTATAATAAACGGGAATTTTATATAGTATTTGCTGTAAATCTTCAGATGTATCAGTGATTTTCAGCACTGAGTTTTCCAGTGGTTCTGTCAGTCTGAGATCGATTGTTTTTACTAAATCCATACTTCGTATAGAAGTTGCTTTTATACGATCTGATGTTCGATAAAGATGTATACTTACTATTTGTTGTTCTATAGGATATGGAGCAAACTCAAATGTCACTGATAGTTTAGGTTCACTAAGAGATAATACCTGTCGTAATTGAGGAGCTTCTAATGGATTTGTGTTCATGACATACACGGGGCCTAAGATAGGACTCGCTTCCCCTATTTTCATAGTATTAGAACATTCCTGTACCTTATAGAAGTATAGGTGACTAGTCGTTCCATCTAAAGTAAAATCAGTAAATTGTAATTCATTATTATTTCCTATTCGTTTTGCCATCGGAGCAATAGCATATGCTACATCAGTAGGCCTTAATAAATTTCCATTTCTATCTCGAATTACCTGTTTCTTATTAACAGGTTGGTATGAGTTACGATTCTCAATCTGATCAAAGACGAGCGGGACTTCTGTTAACGGAACAAAAACATCCAATACTGCTTTTTTTATATAATCTGCTAAAGTCACATCTTCACTGCCATTTGTTCCTGGAATCACCACAGCTCCAGGAATTAGACTTCCTGCATTTATTGTAGTAACAGGAGTCGTAAGATTTTCTTCTTGATTGTATTTTGCAATAGCATTATTAATTCGTTCAAATAAAAGTATGTTATCTGGATTCGGGAATCTATAACCATCTTCCGTATCTGGAAATCTCTCAAAGACGCCTTCACGATTATTATAATCGAAACTCAATACATTTTTCCATCTGGAATTTGCATATTCGTCTTTTGAAAAAGAAGCTAATTGTGTTTTTATCTCATCAATGGTTGAAGGCGTATATAAAGCGTTTAATATATCTTGCTCATGTGCTCTACTATATTGTACAGCAAAGGGTTTATGATTAAAATTAGTAGTAAACGTATATGTTGCCTTTCCATATGAGTCAGGTCTTGTAGTATAACTAGGTCCTACAGGTAACTGGGGACGTAATGCAGGGATCACACTACGACTCAACATCGAAATCGGAGTTCCTATAGTTGAATAATGGGTTGTTACATATTTAGGAGGGATTCCTCGGGTATATCGATACTGATCTACTTTGGAACGACCTCCAAAAATAGCATATGGTAGGTTTTCTGATCTTATAGTTGCTAAAGTATCAACAGTTAACCCAAAAGGTTCGTCTGCATATAGATATACGTTATACCCTGGATAGAAATTAATGGCGATTGGCCCTTCTTTTTGTATAGGGTTTTCAGATCGATATCCTATAATGTTGCCTGTATCTGAATCTAAAATTTCCTTTGTAAAACTAGCATCAAAAGCATAAAGAATCAATCCGTCAGCACTTCCTATATTTTCAATCTTTAGCACCCTTAGAACACGTTTAAATCCTCTAGGGTTTGCTTCAGATGGAATTCGTACAGTACCGCCTTGCCATTCTACAGAATTCCCTTTTTCATTAAACTGAGGATGTTGTGATAAAGTTTTACTCATATGAATTTTATAAAGTCCTTTATGCATTGAGGCGATCTCTTTATGACTATCGTTAATTTCATTGGTCTCCAATACAGGAGTGATCGTCACATTGGTATCATAAAGTCCTCTGAATTTTTCTAAAACCAATTCGTTAGTATCTGAACCTACACTCGTTTCTATAAGAGCTCTGTGTATTTTACAGATTTCTTTAGGAATTTGTATCTTAAAAGTGCTAGGATTTTCACTTCCCCAACTTTCAATAGCGGTCATATTTTCTATGGCTATAAACTGCTCATTTCGGGAAATATCAGGAGTTCCTGTCATAGTCATAGGTTGTACTTCTTGAATAGAATTCTTATAAATTTTAATAACAGGAAATCCATTCGTATCAACACTCATACTATGAATGATAAATTTTTGCATCCCTATCATTAAAACACCTCCGGTAAAATGGATTACTGATATACCTTCTGGTATTTCAGGAGTGATCGCAGCATATTCATACTCGCCAGTTACCTCGTTTTTATTTTTTTTACTGTAAAGTATATGTTGATCTGTAGTTAGTATGAAAAGTGATGAATCTGTAATATCATTCGTAATCGTGCTTATGCGTCCTCGAATACTTTGTGGGAGTCGATTTCTGAAAAACACTTCTATTTCATTAGCAAAAACTTCATTTTGATTAGGTTTATAGATAGTAGGATGTAATAACTGTAGTTCTGTAAATTGTCTTCTATCATCACTATGTACGGGATAGCTAATCAATTCTTGATCTTGATTATAATTAAACAGGAGCCTTACAATAGTAGGATCATTAAAGGTATTTGTTTTGAAGCGCTCTTGTTCATTAACTGATGTTAGTATGGTTTGATCTTCCTCTATGATATGTAAAGCACTAATAATAACAGGTGGCTTTAATGATTGTTGTACTGGAAACTCCGTTATGATTTCCAAGGGTTCATTTTTACTGATGTTGGAACGTCCAAACCAATTAATTCCATATCCCAAATACGCATGTATACCTCCTCTTAGAATTCTATGGATAAATAAAGGCTCTCTTGATAATGGAATAGGCAAAGGTATTACCTCACTGGTAGTCTTCGATCCTGCTGAAAAATAATGAGCATTGCTAGAAATTTCAGAATCTACCCAGTTATTTTCATTCGTTTTCTCACGATACGAAATTCCTGCATATACAGGATACGTAGCTTCAGAATAATTAAATTGAGTGGAAGTTTCATAAAAACTTTCATTTTCATATGCTATTAATTCTTTAGCATAAATACTTAGATATTGTTGTCTTCCGATCGCTGTATATCCACCAAGATCCGTGAGAGCACTGTTTTGATCTAAACCAATGCTTTTAACTCCAGGTTCTACACTTAATAAATCTACGGGATACGGTAAACGTGTATCTTGTTTACTCGTCGGAATGGTCATATAAAAATGTTGTACTTCCTGAGTATTTAATAGATCATTCCTCTCTATAGTAGGTGAATTTTCTAAATATGCTTGCGTATGGTACTCCATCATATATACATACTTTTGAACACCACTATCGATAGCTGTATCGATATGCCCTAATCCCATCATGCGTGCTATATGATAGTCTGTCGCTGCCAATTGCAGGATATTCAAGTTAGAAACTTCTTGTAAATCGGATACACCATTAGAGGTTAATGCATTTGAAAAGTCAATAATTTCTTCTGCCAATGGATTTCCTTCCTGATTACTGAGCTCGATATATTTTTCAACAACTTGTTTTAAATTTCGATCACCTTTTTTCCTTTTGCCATTCCACTTATCCCAATAATTATAACTATTAACCAAGTTATTATTTGTGTATCTAGGCCATTTTTCATGTACGCTACCAGGAATATTTTCTAAACGCTGTAAGGCTTCTTCATCAGAAGTAGTCAACGCAAAATCCCCTAATAACGACCAATCTTTCGATGTATTAGTGGTTTGTAAGAAGGTTTGGTACAATTCTAAATGAATCGTTGTAACATAACAATTAATTGCTCTAAATCGTACCGATCGGATCGTATCTCCAAATTGCTGTGTATCATTCAAGGCATTCCCAGTAAAGGTTTTTCTGGCAATTACATTTTTATCAGCACTCAATGCATTCGTTTCTACTGATCGTAGTTCGGTTTGCAATGAACTGTTTGTAAGTTGATGATTGGTGATCCATTTGACACCAAAAGCTAGACTTCGGGTCTCTACTTCAAAAATACCATCGTCATATAATTCTAAAAACGCTAAACGGTTTCCTTCCTCAAGATTTATAACCTGTAACGCACTATTGTATTTTTGTCTATCTCTAAAAATGACATAATAATTTGAGTTATCTATGGTGTATACCCAATGTGCATGCTCATGATTCATGTACTGCGGAGCATCTTCTAAAGAAATGGTTACTGATATGTTACGATAAGGGGCTCGATACACACGTACATAATCGTCTGGTTTGTTGTAATTGGCGGTTCCTATGGCTAAATTTCCTTTAGGTACATGTTCATTACCTAATTTATTTTTAAATGACCAACGCAAGTGAATACCCGGAGTACTTTGATCTCCATCTCCTTCGGCAGACCCAGCTGCTTGTAGATAGAGATGAGGAGATTGGATATGAACTACAGGAGTCATAGGAATCTCAAACGGAAAATCAATAAAAACTGTATTTGGAAATATTTTCCCATTTACCGTAAATGAAACTATGGGTGAAATTCTTTTTTTATCTAAAATAATGGTAGACTCGAATACACTTTTACTAAGTTGGGTAGGGAAAGTGATTTCTCCAGAGGTACTACGCATAGTAATTCTATAATTTTCTAGTTGAATAGGGTCACCATCTTCATCCATTAATTTTACAGTAACTTTGGATTGGTGTTTTCCGTTAACATCTGTTTTAATGGGTGTTGCTGTGATTGTAGAATTTGCTGAGCTTAATGTCACAGGACATATCTTGATGACTTCAAAATGATAAGGCGTTGTAGGCTCTATATCAAAAACTCTTATTTGAACTTCAGGTGTGGGTTGAAAAGGGATATTAAAAAAACCATCTGTAAAAGTTTCCGTTCCTAATGGTACATTAGGAATCGTATCAAAACTCATATAAGAGGTATTCGTCAATGATTCCGGAATTTTGATTCCTAAAAACTCCCCTCTTGTATAGATTGCTGCGTTGTCAGAAGTAGTGGTTGCAAAATATATCTTTTCTGTTGTTGCTTTTGAATCAATAGATTCTAACGATTTTGTAAAATTCCTAATAACTGTTTTTCCTGATGTAATACGGGAGATCCTAGTAATATGATTTCCTACGGTATAGATAGCTTCATAATTACTAATATCCTGATATTCAACAAATACTTTTGTTTGAATGGTTTTCGGAATTCCTAAAGACGGATTAAAAGAAAAAAGGTGTTTTTTTGAGTCGTGCTTATTACTCTTAGAAAGAAAATAGAGCTCATCATCAACTTTCGTGAATTTAACTTCTTTAAAAAAATCATCCCCTTTATAACTTATATATTGAAGTATTTTTAATTGATCACTTAGAATTAAAAAAATATTTGGCTGTGTAAATAGACTAATTGAAATAAAAACTTTAGTGCTAGCGATCTTTACAATTTCTACTTTGAGATGTGTTTTAGAATGCGAAGCAATTGACACTTTATTGATTAATTCTCCTTTATTATTAATGGTGAATAATAATCTACCAGTACTTATTAATAGTAATGAAGGAGAAAATTCAATTGCAGAAATTGTTTGCGAATCAATTTTAAAATTAGCAATAACGACATCAACTTCTTTTGACCAAATTTTGTCCCCATTACTATTGAGTCTCAACATAAATAAAGAATTTTTCTGATGAGGATATACTCCCACAGTTCCTATAATTACTATACCCCCATTAGAACATTCTAAAATATACCGGACACTTAAAATTTCTTTATTTGCATTAGGTAATTTAAATGAATAAGTAGTATGAACTTTAAGGTTTTCATCAGAGACTAGAAGAGTAAACCTTGTATATGGATCGATTAAATATTTAATAGTAGATACCCAATACAAGTTTTGCTCCATTTTGTTTACAAAACGAGTATTAGAATTTTCTATATGAATGTTCTTTTCAAAAAACCGATTCTCCATAACTCTTTACTCCTTATTAATTTGCAGATTAGTTATTACAATTTGATTTTCTGGTCTATTAGCGTATACATTCCCATCCCATTTTAAATATCTAAATTGAAAGTTCAAGCTAGTATCAGAAATTTGATACATCGAATTCTCTCCAATAGTTTCTTGTTTCATAATTAAGCACTGCGTATAATCTTTAGCATGTATCATTTTAAAACTAGTATCTTCAATACCGTCTGCATCTATGATGGTAATAGTTTTTAAATGAGCATTTGTATTTCCCGTAGTAATTATTCTAGAAATATCAGGATTGTTAAAAGGTTCTGGATTTCTAATCAGGAGTCCTACCACTATATTCTCTGTATTTTTTATCAAGTTAAATTCCGTGGTAACGGCAGGGTCTAATGGTTTAATCTTCAATAATTCTTCCACTGCGCTATCAAAAGGGTCTATTGCTTTCGCGAAAGCATTGTTATTAAACCCTTCTGCAATTAACGTATAGACTTGTTGTATTTGAGTGGAGGTTACTGAAACAGGAATGTCATAAATGGCATGGCTAATAATTGTATTAAATTCATCTTTGAAGAGACAACTCTCCACCTGCTCTTTAAAACTCTTATAACGAGAGGTTTGAAAATCAAACACATGAACCGGTACGACTTTGTCTTTATAATGACTATTAACAATAGCGGTATATATTTTTTCAGGTTTTAAATGATTAATGGTGACTGTTAGGTAGTAACTTTTAGGAATCATCTTATCTTCTATTCCAATAGGACAACTTCCTGAATTCATATCGCTATTGGTTCTATCCAACAAGTTCTGGAAGGTTTGTATATGAAGTGGCAGTCTTGGATGATCATCTAGATTCCATGATTCGATTCCTAAAGCCATTTCAGAAGTATCTTCTCCAGGTACAATAGGCATGTCAAGTGTAATGTCTTTGATAGCACTTTTAATAACTATTTTCATTTCTCCAAAAAGTGAATTAAAACTATCAAAAGCTTCCCAATTTCCCATCATATGATTTAGATAGGGTTTTGTAAAAAACAATTTGATTTCATTCGTTCCTCCTTCGGTGCCATAAAACATAGGTTTTGCATTATATAAATTGCTATTGGCATTCGGATACGAACGTTCATAATCAATATAACTAGCAAGATTTGTTAACGGATACGTATCTGGATAGAGTAATAAACCGTCACTATCACGCTCATTACCATAAGTGACATAAGGTGCATTATGAAAATGCCCTAAAGGACCTGCAGTTTTAAATCCAAAACGATACGGGAAAGAATGTAATTGTTGTTTATCCACCAAATCTGATACGGTAAAGGTCACTCGATAACTAGTATCAGGTCGCCAGATAGGCTGTGCTACCTGTGTGGCAGCATTTATAGTAGCGATCACATCATTACGTATGGCTTCTTGTGTAGGGATTTCTTGATTATATTCCCAATCGGTGAGTGACAACCATTGTACTTCATGTAACAGTGTATAGCATTTTAGTCTATTGTTTGTACTAGGTAAAGGTTCATCAATACCTTCATTTCCAAAAGCATCTATTTCTACAATAAAGGTAGCATCGTCTGCATTTGTTCCTATTTGCATCGCACCAATTCCTTTTGGTGGTCGGATATCTATATCACAACCTATACTTTTCACTTCTTCTAACTCAGAAAGAAGTAAATCATAACGTTCTTGATCTTTCGGACGTAAAAACGCTCTGGGGTTTTCTGAAAAAATGGTAGAAGTATCTTCTAATAATTGTGCAATTTCTTCTAGTATAATACTAATTTTTTCTACATTTTCTGTTTCTGGATCTATCTCCACACGATCAATACCCTGCTCAGTATTACTAAATACAAATTCTCTGTAGAGTTTTGATGAAAATTTATAAATGTCTCCTCCAGGAATCAAAGTGTAATTACTATTCCCTTCCTCATCAATAATCGTTTTGTAACATCTAATGTGTACTCCTCTCGCAGTACTGGAGAGTTTTAATCGTACTTCTTGTACAGCATTTGGAAATTTTAAAGTAATTATGTTTCTGTTATGAATTTTAAGCGATTGCGGAAAATCAAAATTACTGTATTGAGTAGCTACTTTTCCATACGCAGCTTGCATGGTTTTATTACTTGTCACCTGAAAAAATAAAGGACCTATATTAAAAAAATGATTTGGGTTGCTAGATGGCATATAATAACGTTCTCCTCGAGGTCTGTTTTTCCAATTAACAGATACTAAGGGTTTGGGTTGACTTTCACAGAAAAGGGTAGAAGTCGTAATTCCTAATTCTTCCGGTGCGTACCAGTCTTCTTTTCTTTGTTCCATGTACGTGAACGGATTACTACTCAACAATCGGATTTGATCGTAAGCTTTGCTCGTTTTTTGCCAATGTCCTAACGTAAAGTCACTGACATCTTGCACAGGAATCAAGCTATTTTTAGCAGTAACGGCTTTGTACGGATTATAAGATATCCAATGAGTACCATTCCAGGCTTCTATATTCATTCCGTTAATATGATACTTATGTTGTACCTGACGGAGTGTATGCCCTCCTTTTACTGTTTTTTGAGGAGGCATTAATTGCTGATTCTCTTCAGGAGGATTGCTTATGCCTCCTATAAGTTCCTGTACTTCCTGCGTAATTCCCCAAGTATTTAGATGCGTGTGAAGCTGATTATTTGGATCATTAGAACGAGCAACAGAAAGACCTTTTAAAAATTTAATATCTATATACGTATCTAAAGGAATTATAGCATTATTAAATACGGCATCGTCTCCTCTGGTATCATATTGTTCTGTCAAGTCTATTAAATCAAACGTTTCTCCAGTAAGCATGTGAACCCCTTGTATTTGTTTGACTGCCTTCTTTGAATTCTTTTTCGGAAAGGGTATTATAGGGCTTCTATCTATCGTAGTATCCTGTTTCCATTGAATGGGAATAACTATTTGATGTGCTACATAGCTATTTCTTATTTTTAAACGGGCAGCAAGGCATACTTTACCTTTTGTCAGAGAAGGGCTAGGGGCTTCTACTCCAAGAATACCTCGGTAGCCCTTCCTTGCTGAAATCCCCCATAAATTAATATCTAAAAACCCACCAACTTCAAGATATCCGCCTATTTGAGAACGATCAACACTTACTGCTCCTCCTATTTTAGTATAGAGTCGGGCTTTTACATGAGCGGCACCAAATTTCTTATTAAAATTAAATTCACCATGTGCATCAAGAGTTTTGTTTTTTGCTGATACTTCTATATAAGATTGTGCAGTTAAAAGATTAAAGATTCTTCCTCCATTAGGGCGGTTTTGCTTTCTTATAGTTAAATACCAGACAGAAGCGTTATCAAAGAAAAAGGCAACTTCAACATTGTTTGATACTTGTAGCAATCCTTCAGTAGGATATGGGATTTTAAAACCTGTATGTATATGTAATCGATTTGTAAATAGAAAATGGACTTCTAATCGATTTGTCGTCAAAAGATGTAACGTATATAATTCAGGTGCACCATAATTATCCATAAAATCTTCTCCCTGTATTTCATGTAATGCTTTCTCCAATACCTTTTTGATTTCTTCTACATTGGAAGAAATCTTTTCTAAAGGGAGTACTCCCTTTATCATTGGGTATGAAGTGTTTTTTGTCATTTTATATTATAAATTTTATTAAAAAAGAGAATACAGGAAATCTATACAGACGAATAGATTTTAAGGAAGTAGTTTTAATGATTACTAATAGTAGTAGTCCTACAATTATTTAATGAGCATTCAAAGTATACTCGATCATTTCTGACAATGATAAACATATCAGATTTGACACTATAATTTTAATGGAATCATTCTTCTTCATTAGAAATACTAAAATCATTTCTTTCTAATTCTAGAGCATCAAAGAAATCATTTTCTATATCAATTTTTAATTTATGCTCAGAAGAAATTTTTAGAATTCCTAATATTTTATAGAATTGAATAATCTTGATATTATGTGTAGAACAAAAGTCTACAATAGAGTTATCCTCTTTATTTACGTTTTCCTTTAAAATAGCTAAATATGTATACATATTATTTTTATATCGATTGAATTAATCCTTGCCCTACATTTCTCACTAATTGATTTGAAAGTTGTTTCGATCTTTTTTCCAATTTTAACCAAATTTCTGAGGCAGATGCATTTGGAAAAGCTTCAAAATAGAGTGCTGCAACTCCAGTTACATGTGGTACGGCCATACTTGTTCCATTCATTTTTTTATACAATAACTTCCCTGGTGCATTTTTAGAAAACGAACTAAAAATAGAAACCCCTGGTGCCGCAACATCTATTCTCCCTCCATTACTCACATTGATGCCGGCATTAGAAAATTTAGCAACTTCTCGCTTATCTGTTAAAGCAGCTACTGCCATAAAAGATTCTGCATTCCCTGGACTACTTACTGGACGCGGAATATTAGGCCGGTTACTATTATTTCCTGCCGCTGCAATGATTAAACAGTTGTTTTTTAAAGCTTTATTTCCAATGTGTTCAAAAATTTTGGAAGGATTCTGGCCAATACGTACTGGTGTTCCAAGGGATAGAGAAATTACTTTATGTTTCTTCTCAATACAACGATCTATCGCATCCAAAATACTACTGGTCGATCCATTTCCTTTATCACCTAATACTTTGCTAATGTCTAAATTGGCATTGTGTGCAATTCCGTAGCGTAATCCATCTACAAGGGACTTATAACCTGCTGCAATACCTGCGCAATGCGTTCCATGTCCATTTCCATCAAAATCCCAGGCCTGATCATTGATAAATGATTTTCCGGTAATTTTTCTCCCAACAAAATCCGGATGTTGTAAATAAAAACCGGTATCCAAAATGGCAATATCAATCCCTTTTCCAGTAAACTTGCTCATTTCCTGACCAATAGCGGTAAGTCCCCAAGTCATATTCTCAACAAGTGGTTTCTCCTTTTCTTTTTCTTTTAAAAAACCTTCCAAATTGTCCAGTCTTTCAGAAAGTTGAGTAATATGGTTACGCATATCTCCAATGAGATCGGTTTCTAGTTGTGTAGTAAATTCTTGTTCTTCTTCCCAATAAATAACAGAACTGGAAGACTTATTAACGGTCTTAGCAATTTTTTCTGCCTCAACTTTGTCAAGTACAGCAATCCCTAAATTTTTTAAATACAGACTATTTCCGCTATCAAAAACTTGTTGCGCTCTTACTGTAGAGCTTAACTCAGCGGAAGAAGTAAGGGTGATGCCTAAATCTTTTTCTGCTTTTTTTACTGCCGAGGTGTTATTCTCATCCAACAGAATAATATATTTTTTTTGTTCGTTCATAGTGTCATTGAATTAATTACTTTGTAATTTGTGTATTTGTTTATCTAAAATGATATAAATGTCTTGCTTGACTACTTCCAAGCTTACTTTTTGATGAATCAGGTTGATCTGCTCATTTAAAATTAATTGTCCCCATAATTGTTCTATTTTTTCAATCGTATCTGTACTTTTCAACTCTTCAAGTGTGATCGCATTAGATTGCAATACCGATAAAATCACTTGTTTTAAGGTTTCAGTAACACCATCTATCGTATGTTGTGTAGTAGTAATAGTATGATCTAATAATTCCAATACTTGTGATAGACAATGATAGATAGCAGAGGTAATCAAATTTCGTCTACCTATTTTCACTTTTTCTAAACTCATAGGATTGATCCCAGAAACAGCTGTCTTTAAATACATACGTAACTGGCTCACCGTTGATTCATGAGTGCTTTCTCCTATTTCCTTTAGAAATTCTTGAAGCTCATTAAGGGTCGTTTCTACATCCTTTTGAAGATTAAAATCATTAGTAATATACCTTTCGTTTAAGGCAACGATTTTTGTAGTAAAATCTTTATACTGCTGTATTTTATAATGAACTAGTACTTTCATTACTCAAAACTGATTTCTTCAATAGCATTCCCGTTCTCATCAATCATACTATTAATACGAATGCCTTCCTCTTCCAAATCGACACTCATATTGATAAATATTTTATCCTTATCGTCAGATTTAGTTGTATTTGGATCAATAAAAATCTGATTGATTTTTGTAGAAACAGGAATATGTTGCTTTTTTATTGCTTCTTTTACAATTCTAATAGTTTCTTGCTTCGCCAGATTAGTTTCAGTAGTATCATGAATATCAACAGAAAACTCAGATATTTCCAACATTATATCTGTTTTATTCTCCAGATCAAGACTTGCTAAGGATTCATCTATACTCTTCACAAAGATTCCGTTATTATTCTCAAGGCCTTTTATCTCTTCTATAAACACAGAACCTTGCAGGCTTTGTATATTAAATAATGGAATATTCAATGATTTCTCTAGGTTTACCTTTGTAATACCATCATTTATATCATTGACCAACATCTCTTCATTGAGTTTAAAATTGTATTTAATATCACTATCCAGTGAGTTTACTTTAATAGGGATGTCTAATTTCACCTTAGGCATGGCAAATCTTGGGACTGTAAAAAAACGCAAATATTCATCTTTGGCATATTCTTTAGCCATAGCTACCGCTTGTAGATCAGCTTTTTTACGAGCCTTAACTACCTCATCATTGAGGTAGTTAAGGTAGTCTGATAAATTAATCATAAGGCTTAAGCAGAAAGTAAGTTTAATACTTTTTCAAGTCCCGCAGGAATCTCATCATTTGTAGCTCTCACTTTTACACCTACATTATAAGTTCTTTCTACTTTAGTTCCTGTTCTGGTACTTCTTTTATAAGAAGCTGAAACATTAAATTTCACTCTAGGGAATTTCACATCTAAAGAAGCATCAATACCAAATTGAGAACTTACATCTCTAGTATATACAGAATTTAATTGTACATTAAAATCAATATCTACAGTTTCAATACGTAATGTAGGAACATTTAATAAGGAGATAAAAGGAACTTCAACTGTTCTTGTAACTGTACCATTAGGATCAGCGGGGTCTTCTTCTACATAAGAAAAATCAACTGTTCTTACTTTAGTTTCTGCAGTAACACCAGTACCTGTTGTTGTGAATCCAACCTCCTTAATAAAATCTACTGTAGCAATAGACGCATTGGTCTGTGCAGTAACGGCAGCATCTAAAACTCCCCCAATAATGTTTTCGAAAGGGATATTACCTAATTCTGAGGCAAAATTTGCATTTGCTGGTGTATTTGCAGCAAAAAACTCCTGATCTCTTTGCTCTTGCTCTAAGATCATCCCAATTACTTTAGTAGGCGCATTTGCAAAAGCTACTTCCCACTCAGAATTGTAGTTTTCAGAAAAATCGCCAATTATAGCAACTAAATCTTCATTTCTGGTTTTAGATAATTCACTAGGTTGTAAGCCCGTGATTTTGTCATAATCTGGACCTACTACTCCCTTAATCCCAGTGATTAAGTCTACCAATTCTTTTTTTGTTTTGTTCTTGTGGTTTTCGTTTAAAACCTGTTTTAAAGTTTTCATAAAATTTTAAATTTCAATTATTAATAAATACAATCCTTTGTTTTATCAACTATAACTTAGTTTACCTCATAGGTGAAAAGTAAGTGAGCCTATTTTCATTACATAAGTAGGACTAACCTCATGCTTATACATCATAACAACATCAATATCATGAATTGCGATATTGTTATTTTGTAAAAACACAAATACTTTAGCACTTAGTTTTACTACGTATATAATCGATAAATAATATTAAATATGTTGTGCTTGTATTTATGAAATAAATACTACAATCGTGGGGAGAAGGATTTACACAATACAATTTAGAAGTCAATACATTTTCATAGCTATTACACTGACTTACAATACAAAGTAGCAAAAAAAAATACACTTACACAAATGATTTTAATCGCGTCTTGCACTTTGAAGTAAACTTTTATAAGGATGTACTATCAATTTTACTTTTCAAAGAATCACTTGTTCTACATATTACGGATATTTATGAGATGAAAATGTCGATTTTACCTTTATTCAAACAAATGTTAAATATTTCGAAATAATTATAAATTCATGAATTTATAATAAAAAGTTACTTAGTTTTTCTTTTTTTGAAGGCTATAACAAAGAAATTTAGAGAGTTAAACCTTTCCCTGTTTTCTATTATAGCATCAAATAGGTTCAGTAAAGACCTAAAGTTATCCATATTTCTGTTATGTTTATTAAACCCGAATTATGCATTAGAAAACTTGTTACATCACAAAATCTTTTTAAACATTAATGCTAAAAAGGGTTCACAGCATTATAGTGACCTCAAAGGTGGTATTCATTATGATTCTTCCAAAGTATCGCTTTGAAAATATAAAATGCACACATCAAATCAAGCAATTTTAGAAGGTCCAAATTCCTTTAAGGTTACCTCGCTACTCTCGATGATCCTTTAAAGCTCAGCTTTGAAAACACAAAATGCGCACTTACAAATTCAAGCAAGCTTGATTTGACGTGCGCATTTTGTGTTTATTTGTGACCTCGAAGGGATTCGAACCCCCAACCCTCAGAGCCGAAATCTGATATTCTATCCAGTTGAACTACGAGGCCGTGACATAAACTCTTTATCCAAACAAAGAGCATATTATAGTACTACGCCAATTTACTTTTTACAATTTTAGCCACTGTACTACCATCTGCTTTTCCTGCTACTTTGCTATTTACTTGTCCCATCACTTTCCCCATATCTCTCATTCCTGCTGCTCCAGTAGTAGCAATAACTTCATCTACAATTATTGCTATAGCATCTTCACTCATTTGCTCTGGAAGAAATCGTGCAATCACTTCAGCTTGTGCAAGTTCAGGATCGGCTAAATCCATACGCCCTTGCTCTGTAAAAATGGCAGCACTATCTTTACGTTGCTTCACTAATTTTTGAAGCAATTTAAGTTCTTGTTCTTCTGTTAGTTCCGCTTTGGCACCACTTTCAGTTTGCGCCAATAATATTGCCGATTTCACAGCCCGTAGAGAGGTCAAAGCATTTTGATCTTTTGCCTTCATTGCCTCTTTCATAGCTGTCATTATTGCTGTCTGTAAACTCATTATATTTTAGCTTTCGCGAAAGCGTACTCATACACCTTCTCATTAGGAGTGCGAATATAAAAAAGAAACCTGAAAGCTATGGTATAACTATCAGGTTTCAGATATTTTAAATTGGCTTTTCTTCTAATCTACATTATCGTGTAAAAAAGAGTTATTACTACGTAGTTGTATATCTTCATTATCATCTGTAGATAATGTTGTACGTGATAAGCTCCCTTCTTTTTCAGGTGTCTTTTCATCTAGATCAATTCCCATTCTTTTATAGGCTGGTTCCTTTTCAATCTCTTCTATACGAGATTGATTGTGGTGGAATTTATAATTAAATTCTTTCATCTTGCGTTTACGCTCAGCTGCGCGATCAATTAAAAGTTTTGATATAGGACTATTCATAGGGTCCACCTCTTCTTCTTTTGACTCTTCAGCAAGCTCTGCATCAACAGTTTTGGTTTCAAAAACAATTGTTTCTTCTTCTACTTTTATAGCATCAGTATCCGAAGCTTTTGCAGTAGATAGCGTTTCTTCTACTTCCATATAATCTTCTAAACTATAACGCGTTTCTCCCTCTGTAGATACTTCTGTCACAGGAATAATTTCGATGGGGTCTTTCACCTCAATATCAGCAAGTTCTTCATTTAATTCAAAAAGAACAGGTTCTTCTACAATCTCTTCTTTTTCAACAAGAACTTCTTCTTCTACTTGAGTAGGTAAATCAAAAGATAACATTTCCGTATGCTCTTCAACTACAGGAGTTTCTTCTTGTCGAACTGTTGTATCTATAATCTCAAAATCATCTTCAGATATTGCAAGTACCTCTTCATAAACAACATCAATATCTCGTATTAAATCTGTTGTAGGAATAATGTGCAAATCTATTTTTTCCTGAATAGGTGTTGGTGTTTTTTCTTCTAATTCTTCTAGATCTAGTGTATGTACTATCTTTTCTGGAATGACTTTTTCTACTACTTTGACAACAGGAGGCTCTTCATTTACAACTGGTGTTGCATCTGGCATTAAGTCTTGTTGCGCCTTTTGTTCTTCTTCTAATGTATGTATTATCTTTTTTGATTCTACATTTACAATATCATCTTGTTGCTCTACATTAAAACCAGTAGCTATAATAGTTACAGAAATAGCATCACCTAGAGCTTCATCTTCTCCAACTCCCATAATAATATTTGCACTATGCCCTGCTTCTGCTTGAATATGATCATTGATTTCTCCTATTTCATCTATAGTAATCTCATCGTTCCCCGATACAATAAGAAGCAATACATTCTTTGCTCCAGTAATTTTATTATCATTTAGTAATGGCGAATCAAGTGCCTTTGTAATGGCTTCAAATGCTCGGTTTGATCCGCTAGCATTTGCGCTTCCCATAATAGCAGTACCACTTTTACTTAATACCGTTTTTGCATCACGAAGGTCAATATTCTGAGTATAGTGATGTGTTATTACTTCTGCTATACCACGAGAAGCTGTTGCAAGTACCTCGTCTGCTTTACTAAAACCAGCTTTAAATCCTAAATTTCCATAGACTTCACGCAGTTTATTATTATTTATAACAATAAGAGAGTCTACCTGAGATCTTAATTTATCTATCCCTATTTGAGCTTGCTCATTACGCATTTTACCTTCAAATTGGAAAGGAATGGTTACGATCCCTACGACGAGGATGTCCATTTCTCTTGCCATTTTTGCAATTATAGGAGCAGCTCCAGTTCCTGTTCCTCCCCCCATACCAGCGGTGATAAAAATCATCTTTGTATTGGTTCCTAACATCTCTTTAATATCAAGCTCACTTTCTATAGCTGCTTTTTCTCCTATATCTGGATTTGCTCCCGCTCCAAGTCCTTCTGTAAGTCCGACACCTAATTGTATTTTAATAGGTACCGTACTATTCTCTAATGCTTGTGCGTCTGTATTACAAATCACAAAGTCTACCCCATTTATTCCTTGCTGGAACATGTGATTAATCGCATTGCTTCCACCTCCACCTACACCAATAACCTTAATCACATTACTTTGGTTTTTTGGTAGATCAAATGTAATTCCATCAAATTCTGTCGTATTCATACTTTTTGATTTTAGCCCCTTATTATTTTTCTGTTTCCGCTTTCGTACTTCGACTATGCTCAGTATAAACTCCTGTCCTGCATCACGATATTTCTTGAAAGCGTATATTTCTTTTAATTAACCTTACTATTTATTAACTACTCTGCATTATCTAAAAAATCTTTAAACTTCTCTGCCCAGCGATCAAAAATGCTTTTCTTAGACATGGTTTGAGAAGATGATTTTTCTACAGATGCGCTTGATTGATGTTCCCCTGCATTTTCTTCATTATTTATTCCTTCATTTACCTCTTCAATTACTTCTTCTATAGTACTATTATATAATCCTTGTTCAAGACTATTCATCACAAGTCCTACTGCTGTTGCAAATAATGGACTTGTCGTTTCTGAATCACTATCTCCTGCTAAATGTTCATTAGGATATCCTATACGTGTATCCATCCCAGTAATGTACTCTACTAATTGTTTAAGGTGTTTTAATTGAGAGCCTCCTCCTGTTAAAACAATCCCTGCAATAAGTTTTTTCTTTTGCTCTTCATGACCATAATTCTTAATTTCTAAATACACTTGCTCAATAATTTCAACAACACGTGCATGAATAATTTTAGACAGATTTTTTAAT
>CAYYSK010000001.1:0-6944 GCA_964474345.1 uncultured Flavobacteriaceae bacterium | reverse complement strand
GGTATAGAAACAATTTCATTGTCTTTATTTTCTCCAGGCCATGCAGATCCAAATTTTATCTTAAGTAGTTCTGCTTGTTTCTCTATAATTGAACATCCTTCTTTTATATCTTCTGTAATTACATTGCCTCCAAAAGGAATTACAGCCGTATGTCTTATAATACCATCTTTAAAAATAGCTAGGTCTGTTGTCCCTCCCCCTATATCTATTAGTGCTACTCCCGCTTCTTTTTCTTCCTGACTTAATACAGCATCAGCAGATGCAAGCGGTTCTAGTGTAATTCTATCTAGACTTAAACCTGCACTTTTAACACAACGGCCTATATTTCGAATAGAAGCTACTTGTCCAACAACAACATGAAAGTTTGCTTCTACACGGCCTCCATACATTCCTATAGGTTCCTTAATCTCACTCTGCCCATCTACTTTATATTCTTGCGGCAACACATGAATAATCTCTTCTCCAGGCAGCATCACTAGTTTATGAACTTGATTACAAAGTGCATCTATATCAGCACTATCAATAACCTCATCTGCATTTGCTCTTGTGATATAATCACTATGTTGCAAACTGCGTATGTGCTGTCCAGCGATACCTACAACAACATCTTTAATTGTAATTCCAGAAACATTCTCAGCTTCCTGTACAGCTTGTTGTACAGATTGTATAGTTTGCGTAATATTATTTACAACTCCACGATGCACTCCTAAGCTTTTAGACTTTCCTATTCCTAAAATCTCAACCTTATTATATTCATTGTAACGACCGATCATTGCTACAATCTTAGTTGTACCAATATCTAATCCTACTGCGATATTTTGTTGTTCCATATTGCTATAGTTTTGAGTTGTCATTACTTGATAATTATTTTATCTCGTTCTTGCAATCTCTTACCTATTTTATACTTTTTTACAAACCACTTGATTCGCATACTTAAGATTTATAAGTTGATACGTATTAAGTGTTTTATCTTTTTCAGCTTTCTGATAGAAAGCTTTATAATTATTAAGTTTTAATTCTAAGCGTGCTATTTTACCTAACATTATCTTATAACTCAATGTTCTCGGGATAAGCATATAATCTCCTCCATTTTGTTTCTCCACTCCAACTATATGTTTATTTAAAAAATTGTCTTCTTTTATATACTTTATTAATTGTGTAATCGTCGCAATATCTTTTTTTGCAATTCCTGTTATTAATGGTACACGTGCCGAAAAATTCTCAGAAAGCGGCATCACTTCTCCATCTTGATCTATATAAAATGATGTATTACCATTAACGCGAGCAATAGGCTTACGTTGTTCAATAGCGACTCCTACTGTTCCAGCCATGGTAACATAAACATTTGCCTTTTTGATAGCTGGGTGTTCATTAACCCGTAACTCCATCTCATTCAAAGCTAATTTTTCTTTGGGCATACTCGTAACATTCCCTCCACTTTGTATTAACAATTTATCAACGGTGTCTCTCGTCACAAAAGGGGTACTTTCATCTTCAAATCGAATTGCAACATCTGCCACTAATCTTTCATTATTACGTTGTGAAGCAAATACATATAAAAAGACTGTCAATAACAGTAATCCAAAAAACAATATGTAATTCCAATTAACTCGCATTCTTTAAATATTGTGTCACTTTTAATATCTCTACTCCTATATCACCTGCTCCCATCATAACAACAATTTTCTGCATTGCTTGTGCTATTTTTTCAGAGAGTTCTTCTTTTGTTATCAATTGTTTTTTATTCCCTTTTATTTTTTCTAGTAATACACTACTTGTCACTCCATCAATAGGCAATTCTCTTGCTGGATATATATCTAACAAAAAGACTTCATCAAATTGTGAAAGTTGCATTGCAAAATCCTCCATAAAATCTTGCGTCCTACTAAATAAATGTGGTTGAAATATAGCAAGTACAGGTTCATTAGGATACATCTCTTTTACACTTTGAAAGACTGCAGCAATCTCCGTAGGATGATGCGCATAATCATCGATAAGTACTCTAATCTCTGTTTTTAAACGATATGTAAATCGTCTATTTACTCCAGAAAAACTACATAAAGCTTTGGGTAACAATTCGGTCGGGGAACCATAAGCCATTGCCATTCCCAAAGCTGTTATTGCATTAGACAGATTATGTCTGCCAGGTAGGTTAAATTGCATTTCTGATATCACCCCATAAGGGTGTTTAAAATCAAAACGGTAGCAACCATTTTCTATAGATATATTTTGCGCACTATAATCGGCATCATCTTCTATTCCTACTGTCACCCCATCTAAAGGCAATCCATTTTTAATAAATAACTTATCTACTGACACTAAGCTTCCAAATTCCTTAAACGTACTCTCTAATGTGCTAGCATCTCCATAAATATCGAGATGATCTGCATCCATGGATGTAATACATGCTATATCAGGAGTTAATTGCAAAAAAGAACGATCAAACTCATCTGCCTCTACAACAATAACATCGTTTCCTTTTTGAATTAAATTTCCATTATAATTATTTGTAATTCCTCCTATAAAAGCGGTTACTGGCGCGCCAGTTTCGGCTAATAAATGGCCAAGAATACTAGATGTAGTAGTCTTTCCATGGGTTCCTGCAACTGCGATACTATAATGCGCATTTGCAATCATACCAAGGACTTCTGCTCGTTTTTTTATTGTATATCCGCTTTCGCGAAAGCGTACTAATTCTCCAAAATGACTAGGAACTGCAGGTGTATAAATAACCAATGTATCTGTAGGCGTATATTCACGATCTACGTCACTTTCTTTATCATCAAAATGTATAGAAATCCCTGCCCGTTCTAAGGATTTTGTCACATCACTAGGTGTCTTATCATAACCAGCAACATGTTTTCCGCTTTCATGAAAATAAAATGCTAACGCACTCATCCCAATCCCTCCGATCCCGATGAAATAAAAATGCTGTATGTCTTTTAATGCGTTCATTAATATATCCTTCTTTCATTTCCGCGAAAGCGGAAATCTATTCTCTATTTAGGCAACAGTTTTTCAACTTCATTTACGATATGGATTGTTGCTTCTGGCAAAGCCAATTCTTTAATAGCCTTTCCTAATGTTAAACACCTCTCTTTGTCTATCAAGAGACTATTCATCTCTTTTTCAAACTTCTCATCCAACTCTTTTTGACGTATCAATATTCCTGCATTTTTGTTTGTAATTGCAAGTGCATTTTTGGTTTGATGATCCTCTGCTACATTAGGTGACGGAATAAAAATGGTTGCTTTACCTACTATGCATAACTCGGATACTGATCCTGCTCCAGCTCTTGAAATAATAATATCTGCCGTCGCATATGCCATATCCATCTGATCTATATAAGCCATCACTTTAACATCTTCTGAGGCCAGATGCTTGTATTGATCATAATACAACTTACCTGTTTGCCACAGTACTTGCACTTCATTATTTTTAAAGAAATCCAGTTGTTTACTTATAAGTTCATTAATTGCTCTTGCTCCTAGACTTCCCCCTATAACTAGGACTATCTTTTTTGTTACAGAAAGATCATATTTTGTAAAAGCATCAGTTCTTTTGTTTTCTATATCCAATAGGTCATTGCGTACAGGGTTTCCTGTTTTTATAATCTTTCCCTCTGGAAAATATCGTTGCATCTCGTCATAGGCAACGCATATTTTCTGTACATTCTTTGATAAAATTTTATTTGTAATACCCGCATATGAGTTTTGCTCTTGAATCAATGCTGGTATTTTCTTTGCAGTTGCTCGTTTAAGCAATGGTCCGCTAGCAAAACCTCCTGTTCCTATAACCACATCAGGTTGAAAACGTTTTAAAATTTTCTGAGACTTCCATAAACTACTCAACAACTTAAACGGAAACTTTAAATTTTCTATAGATAGTTTACGTTGTATTCCTGAAATCCATAAACCTTCAATTTTATATCCCGCTTGCGGTACTTTTTCCATCTCCATACGATTCTTTGCCCCTACAAAAAGGAATTCTGTATCCGGGTATCGTTTTTCGATTTCTCGTGCGATAGCAATTGCAGGATAGATATGTCCTCCTGTTCCGCCTCCAGACAATATGATTTTATATGGTCTCACTTAATACCTCTAATGGATTTAATTCATTTTCTGTTTTTATTTTCTGTGCTTCTCGTTTTGCACTAACACTTAATACAATTCCTATAGCAAGACAGGTCATCCATATGGAAGTTCCTCCACTACTTACAAGCGGTAGCGTTTGTCCCGTTACAGGAAATAACTCTACGGCTACAGCCATATTAATAAGTGCTTGAAATACAATAGGCATACCGACTCCTATCACTAAGAGTTTTGCAAATATGGATGCTGCCTTGTGTGCTATCACAGTAATTCGGAATAGCAACAACAGATATAATAACATGAGAAATAATGCTCCTAAGAGCCCGAATTCTTCTACTATAATTGCATAGATAAAATCTGAAGAAGACTGTGGTAAAAAATTCTTTTGTACGCTTTTTCCTGGTCCTAGTCCAATGATTTGTCCTGAAGCAATAGCAATTTTGGCTTTTTCTATTTGATAATCAGCATCGGCATCTACTTCATTATTTGCAAAATTTTCTATTCTACTTATCCAAGTATCTACCCTATTTGGAAAAACTCCTGGAAAAGCTTTTGCCAATAGAATAAAAAACATAAGCGCTACAATTCCTGTAGCAATTACAATTCCTAGATACTTTAAAGGATATCCTCCTAAAAACACAAGAGTAACTACCATTAAAAACATAATGGCCGTTGTAGAAAAGTTTGCTGGTAAGATCAACGCCAATACAATTCCTACGGGTAACCACAAAGGGACTAATGTTTCTTTAAAAGTTACGGGCTTATCTTTAATTCTAGCTAGGTATCTTGCAACATACACCATAAGTACTACAGCAGCTAGTGTAGATGTCTGAAAACCAACACCCATAAATGGAATTTTGATCCACCTAGCAGCATTTGCACCTGCCATTACTGTTCCTTGCGCTAAGGTCACAATTAATAACACAATCACTAAAGGCAAAAAGATAACTGACAAACCTTTAAAATAATGATATGGTATTTTATGTACCCCATATAACATAGCAAAACCAAGAACAAGATGCATTCCGTGTTTTATTAAAAAACGCAACGTATTTCCATCACCTCTTATATAAGCTAGATTACTTGCAGCGCTATATACAGGGAGAAAAGAAAATAATGCCAGCAAAGCGACAATAGCCCATATGGCTTTATCTCCTTGTAATCCTGAAAACATTTTTTTTACGTTTGACATCCTCTTTTATATATTTCTGCACTTCGATTACACTCAGTATAAACTCCGTCAGAAACCTTATTATTTATCTTTTATTTTTATTCACAATAGAGTAACACTCTATTTTCTATCTCTTATTTTTAACTTATAGATTACGGACTGCATTTTTGAATTTACGTCCACGATCTTCATAATTATCAAATAAATCAAAGCTTGCACACGCTGGAGACAGTAACACATTATCTCCTCGTTCTGCAACTTTATAGGCAATCTTTACAGCTTCTGACATAGATTGTGTTTCGACAATAACATCTACCATAGTTTCAAAATGACTTATTAATTTTGCATTGTCAACTCCTAAACACACAATCGCTTTTACCTTTTCATTTATTAAAGGATACAGATCTCTATAATCATTTCCTTTATCTACTCCTCCAACAATCCATACTGTAGGTGCACTCATACTATCTAGGGCATAAAATGTCGCATTTACATTAGTTGCTTTACTATCATTAATATATTGTACATTTCCTATTTTAAGTACTTGTTCCAAGCGATGCTCAACACCTTGAAAACCTTCTAAACTCTCACGTATTGTGGCCTTTCTAATACTCAAAAGGTTTGCTACAGTAGCTGCTGCCATAGCATTTTTTGTATTGTGCTTTCCTTTTAATGCTAAATCTTGAGTTATCATATTAAAATGGTTGTTATCTATATTTATATATATCTTATTATCTTCTATATATGCGCCATTTTCAACTTTTTCAACAAGTGAAAACGGTAATAATTTTGACTTCACTGGATGTTTTTTCAGCCAGTTTATTATTACGGGATCATCAGCATCATAGATGAGATAATCTTCTGATGTTTGGTTCATTGCTACACGAAACTTAGAAGCGATATAGTTATCAAACTCATAATTATACCGATCTAAATGATCTGGTGTTATATTGGTAAGCACAGCAATATGAGGTGCAAAATCTATAATTCCATCTAGTTGAAAACTACTTATCTCCAACACATAAGTATCAATAGACTGTAATGCGACCATCTTTGCAAAACTGTCTCCTATATTACCTGCAACTCCTACAGTAAGGCCTCCTTGTTCCAGAATATGTCCTGTAAGCATCGTAGTAGTAGTCTTCCCATTACTACCTGTTATTCCTACAAGGATTGCTTCTGTGTATCGAGCTGCAAATTCTATTTCAGAAATCACAGGAATTCCTTTTTCTAGAAGTACTTTTACGATAGGTGCAGTATCTGGTATACCAGGACTTTTCATCACTACAGATGCTGTTATAATTTCAGCTTCAGAATGACCGTTTTCTTCCCAAACAATATCAAAATCTGTCAGAACTTTTTTATAGGTTTCTTTTATTTTACCGAAATCAGAAACCAAGACTTCGTATCCTTTTTGTTTAGCGAGTATTGCCGTGCCCACTCCACTTTCTCCTCCTCCTAATATTGCAATCTTCTTACTATTCATTTATATTATTTATACGCTTTATCGCTTCGTTCTTCCTTGTGATCGTGAATCTCACAAATTCGATTTCATGAAAGCGAACTTATCTAATTTTCAATGTTACAATTGTCAGAATAGCCAATAGAATTCCTACAATCCAAAATCGAGCAACGATCTTACTTTCATGAATTCCTTTTTTCTGATAATGATGATGTAATGG